>JBBRKB010000007.1:0-23018 GCA_038218385.1 Cytophagales bacterium
GTTTCTTAAGCCAGCGAATCTCGTCTAACTGAGCACTCTTGTTGCCATTTTCTGAGCATTCTTATTTACCGAAAACTGAGCATTGTTATTTGCCAGTTACATTTGGTTTTTATTCAAAAAAATTATGGTTAAGAAAGCCAAAAAACTTGCAATTGTTTTACGGTTCTATAAAAGAGGTTGGACTTGAAAATTTTATCTCAAATAAAGAATTCAATGAGCCATTGTTTACTGACCACTGGAAGGAAACATGTTGGAAAGACAAATCTCTTAATCAAATTTTACAAAATTTGATTTCATCCTATTCGGATACAACTGGGTTTGAAAAATATTACATTGAATTTTGGACCCGAAGAAAAGCAGACAATAATGAAGTGGCTGTGTACGAAATATTTCGAGATATTAATAAAACCTATAACTCCAAACTGAATTTTGACGAAGAAAGATGGAATCAGGAACCTAAAATAACTGAGCTGCTTAAACTTGAAGTTAAACTAAAGAACAGTGATTCTTCGAGCGTAAAGAAAATTAATATTGAATACTTTGAATATTTACGAAACATAGGACTACACAGCTCGGCAAGTAACTTCATTCGATATGCTCACGCAGTAGAGCATGGTATCACAGAAAAATGGGATAAAGATTATTTGGATTTAATAAACACTGTGGAGACTGATTCTGTAAGTTGCGAGAACTATTGGAACTGGCGACAAAGTGCAGAGTGGTATACTGAAACCTACGACAACGGACCTTAAGCGTCACCTAAGGAAAATGTTCAAGACCAACCGACCCCGATATTTCAAAAACACATTTCTCAATCTCTATTTCATCTCCAATTCAATAACTGTATCAATTTCATCCATTTTGCTTTTTGGAATTTTGAGCGTTATGCCAAAGTCGTTCTCAATGAATTTGACGGGGGTTTTGTCAATAAAGATTTTAGCGGATTGTATTTTCTTTCCCCACGATGGGATGGTAAGCGACTCATCGGGCCAGTTCAGTATGTGTACATATACTTTATTTCCGCTTTGCGTTGTTACGCCCCATTCACGTTGGGTTATGGGGCCGCCACTGGTTTCATAAATTGTAGCACCATAGCGCGAAAGCCAGTCACCCATTTGTTTTAATAGTGCTATGTGGTCGGGTTGGATTTTACCATTGGGCATGGGTCCAACATTAAGGAGAAAATTAGCATTGTACCCTGCCGCCTTTACCAGGTATTGAATGAGTGACTTAATACTTTTGTTTTTATTGTCTTGAAGGTTGAACCCCCACGAATTGTTAATGGTCTCACACGTTTCAAAAGGAAGTAAACCAACTTTGGATTCTGCCGAAAATCCGGTGGTGTTTTGCCCAGGAAGATCTTTTTCAAACATCTGAAAATCTTCACCGGGAAAAGGTGCTAGGTGGTGGTTGCTACCTATCAATGCCGCAGGTTGGTGTTTATGGATCAACGAATAGGTTTTGGCCAAGCGCCAGTCAGCGTCTTTTTTATCCCACATGCCATCAAACCAAATCCCACCCACTTCGCCATAATTTGTGAGGAGTTCCGATAACTGTGCATCCATGTAATCGAGGTATTTATACCACTCACCAGACTCAGGCCTGCCTGTTGTGTTGCCTGTTCTGCCGCGCGGAAAATAATCGGGGTGATGCCAGTCTAGCTGAGAATGATAAAAGAATAATTTAATGCCTTGCGCATGACATTCATCGGCCAGCATTTTCAGAATGTCTTTTTTGTATGGAGTGCTGTCCACAATATCATAATCGGAAACTTTACTATCAAACATAGCAAACCCATCGTGGTGCTTGCTGGTGATGGTAACGTATTTCATACCTGCGGCTTTTGCCATGGCAACCCATTCCTTTGGATCGAACCCAATGGGATTGAAGAATGCCGGAATTTTCTCATAATTCTTAACCGATATTTGTTGGTTGTTCATTACCCACTCGCCATCGCCCAGCTGACTGTACACACCCCAGTGGATGAAAAGCCCAAAGCGCGCGTTTTGAAACCACTCCCTGGCTTTAACATTCTCGGGTGCAGGTGTGTAATTTTGCTGTGCGAATGTTGTCATGACACCGCAGATGAAAAGCATAACAATCGTGGATTTGGTGATCGGCTTCATGGGTATTTGTTTATCTTGCATGCGTTGAGATTTAATAACATGAAGAAAAGTAAACATTCATTATGAGATACGAAAACATTGGGAAAGAACTTTTTATTGCCAATCGCAAAAGACTTTTGAAGGAGTTGAAAGCAGACTCACTTGTAGTGCTCAATGCCAATGACGTTATGCCTACCAATGCAGATGGCACCATGCGCTTCAAACAGAATAGTGATCTATTTTACCTCACCGGTGTTGATCAGCAAGAAACTATTTTGGTCCTATGTCCTGGCTTTCCTGATAAAAAATATCGTGAAGTTTTATTTCTCAAGGAAACGAGTGAACACATTGCCGTGTGGGAGGGACATAAATTAACAAAAGAAGAAGCATGTGAGTTAACAGGTGTGCAAACGGTCGTCTGGATTTCTGAATTCCCTAAACTATTCAATATGATGATGGTGATGGGAGGAGCAGAAAATGTTTACCTCAATACCAACGATCATTATCGCGCAGACGTGATGGTAGAATCGCGTGATTCACGTTTTATAAAATGGTGTAAAGAAAGTTTTCCCTTACACCGCTATCAACGGCTGGCACCGATTATGCACAAACTGAGATGTATAAAATCCGAACGCGAGCTGGAGATTATGCAACGTGCCTGTGATATTACCGGCAAGGCATTCAGGCGCGTGTTGAAGTTCGTTACTCCGGGTGTAATCGAATACGAAGTGGAGGCCGAATTTATGCACGAGTTTCTTCGCGATGGGTCTCGTGGCTTTGCTTATGAACCTATTATTGCTTCTGGAAAAAATTCTTGCGTGCTTCATTACATTGTCAATGATCAGATCTGTCATGATGGTGATGTTTTATTGTTGGATGTGGGAGCAGAGTATGCCAATTATAATGCTGATATGACGCGCACTATTCCCGTGAATGGCCATTACACAAAACGCCAACGTGATGTGTATGATGCTGTGTTGCGTGTGCAACGTGCCGCCATGAAAATGTTAACGCCAGGTGTAGTCTATTTCGATTATCATAAAGAAGTGCAGAAAGTAATGGAGGCTGAGTTGATCAAACTGAAACTCATCGATAAGAAAGATGTGAAAAACCAAAATCCCGACAAACCTTTGTTTATGAAATACTTTATGCATGGCACTTCCCACATGCTCGGACTGGATGTGCATGATGTTGGCAATATGTATAAAAAGATCCAACCTGGAATGGTATGGACGGTGGAGCCGGGCATATACATTCGAGAAGAAGGATTGGGAATACGCTTAGAGAACAATGTGGTAATAACAAAAAAGGGAGTTGTCGATCTGATGAAAAATATTCCCATTGAAGCGGAAGAGATTGAAGATCTAATGAACTCGAAATAATTCGAAACGTTTGGCGTTGAAAAGAGGATGATGCAATCAATCAAAACCAAACCCATTTTCAGCACGGCATTTTTTTTCAGCTGTGTGTTTTTGTTCTGCGGTGCGTCTGGTCAGCAATTGTGGATGATGCCCGATACGTTTCAATGTAACGTGGGCGATAGTGTAACCATATCCTTTATGGTGGGTGAAAACCTGACAGGTGATTTGTGGAACTTGCGAAAAGACCGGATTAAAAAATTGGAGCTATATCACGGCGATAAGGTCACTGACATTAGCAGCCAGCTGGTGGAGGGAAAAACAAAACATTTGAAACTTTCTTTTTCGGAAGAAGGAACCTATCTAATAAAGATGCAAAGCAACAATGCCTTCATTGAATTGAGTGCAGATCGTTTTAACCAGTACCTCAAAGAAAATTTTCTTGACGATGCGATTACGCGAAGGCAGCGTACCAACGCAACTGACAATCCAGGAAGAGAATTTTATTCACGAAATACGAAATTGATTATTCAAGTTGGAAAGAAGCGTGATGAAGGGTATTTAAAAAACACAGGATTACCCGTTGAAATTATTCCACTCAGCAATGTGGCTGACTTTAAAACAGGCGATGCGGTAAAATTTAAAATCATGTATGGCGGAAAGCCTTTGTTCGGTGCGCGCGCCTATGTATGGAACAACAAGGATAGTCGCACGTATTCACAACCTATTTATACACAGCAAGACGGCACCCTTGAGACCCGCATTTTTAATACAGGATTGTGGATGGTGAGTGTTGTGAAAATGATCCCCTCACAAGAGCAAGGTGCTGACTGGCAAAGTTTCTGGGGTACGTATGTATTTGAAGTAAAGTAATTTGATTACTCCATTGCTGCGATGATACCATTCCCATCCCAGGTAAACGATTCTGTTTTTATTTGTTGTCGTGCCTTTAAGTATTGTTCGTATACAGAAGTGAAGTGTGAACGATGTTGTACGACAGAATCGTAATTTCCGTTTGTTCCTATAAGCAACTCACAAATTTCGCGTACAGCAAATTGACCACTCGGTTGTGCTGTTAAGTAATCGGTTAAATTGTTCTTGACTACATAATTTCTAAAGAGCGGATTTCCGTTTCGGTTCACCATCAACCGTAAACCGCATCGTTCGCTCAGACCAAGGTCCAGCACGTCATCAAAAACAAATGCGACTTCTTCTGCCTGCAGACTGTTTGCCGCTAGAAAATGTTCAAATGCCTGGACTTTATTTTTTACTTTATAATAGAGTGAATGAAAATGTTCGCGGTTGCCGAGCTGAAATGATAATACATTTCGCTCGCCTGACATAACAGCGACTATTGGCAATGTATTCTTATGAAGATAATGTGAAAAGCGGAGTAGGTTTGTGCCCATGGCATCTATTTCACTGAAGGCACTGCTGCCCTGATGATCTTTTGTGCCATCGTTGAACACACCATCCCAATCAAAGATGAAGGCCTTTATTTTTGTTAGCTTTTCCTTGAATTCAGTTGCAGGAATACAAAAAACACCACCTTGTTCGGAGAAGATATTTTCAATTTCGGTCATGGGCTTTGGATCAGTTGGCTACAATGTTAATTATTATTATTCAATGTCTTTGACTTAGCTCTGCTACCATCCTCTCTTTTGGAGAGGAATGAGGTGAGTCCATAAAAGAAGGTTAAGTCAACGACATTATTTATTATTAATGATGGTAGGTTTCCGGATTTTTACAATCCTAATTTATCCATCGCGGCTTTTTCATATTCACTATCCTCGGCAGGATATCGAAGTGTTGCTTCGAACTTGCCCGATTCTTTTGCGAGTGCCCATATCAGACTCTCGCCCGCCGGAACATGTGAAGGACTAGTCTCAAAAATCTCATCGTCATAAGCATCGTTAGCATCCATTATTTTCCAGCCTTTGTCTTTAAACATTTTAATCAAGTCGCCTAAAAATAATGCGGATGCTAAATTGTGATGGAGAAGGAGTGTGTGATTTATATGTCGTCCCTTCAAATCAAAGGCCAGTGATTCATAATACAATGCACGCGCATACAAGTGATCTAAATAATATTTTTTAAATCCATCGAGATTCGCATTGGGTTTGCCACGCAGCCTTTCGCGCAGTCTACTGTCGATGTACCAGTCAGAAGCATCAATGGTGACGTGGCCATTTTTATAGTGGTGCGCTTTCATGAGTTCTCTAAAGTCAACTACTTTTTCTTTTGTATTTCCTTCCTTCAGATACGGAAACCGAAATAGCCGAATGTAATTTTCAAATTTGTTGATAATGGTGTCATTGCTTAAAAACTCAGCACTGAATTTTTCGAATGTAACTTTATCACTGTTGTAGTTGAGATGGGAGAAGGTGTGATTTCCTATTTTATGACCTTTGTCGCTCCAACTCTTTAGTAGAAATTGACCTTTGTCATCTAACTTATTATATCCGGTTGAGAATAGAATGGCTTTGACGTGGGCTTCTTCCAGATGATGGAGCAACATCTGGTTCCATTCCTTAAAGGGGTAGCCAGGCATATCATTTGTAGCGCCATCATCAAAGGTGAAACTTATTACAGGTTGTGCGTGTGCACGAACAGCAAAGGCGACTATTAGCAGTATAAGAAAATTCGCTTTCATCATGATTTTATAATGGCTTTATGAAATATAAAGATAGGGCTTGAGATTAGAAGAAATAAAAGGAAGTCCTGAACGGCAACAAAAGACAGGTTGTGTTAATGGAAACTTCAACGACTACCTCTTTTTAAAACTTAAGAAAACCTAAATGAATTTACGGTACCTTATTTTTTCTTCTTCAACGAATTAAAAAATTTCACCCAGTTGAAAGGATTCAATAAAGGATTGGTGACAGGTTGATAGGCTGCGTTCTGCGAGGCTGCCCATTGGTCTAATGCATAGCGTTGGTTTTGTGCGCCATCCGGTGGTGTGGTCCTTAACATTAACGCCAACAGTTCGGCATTCATATTTTTTTGATCGATTGTCTGATCGGGCGGAATGTTAAGTGCCAGTATAGCCTCCTTAAAAACCTCTTCTGTTGGAAAGGGAACAATTTCAATTTCTTTTAAGAAGGTAATATCTTGCACCATGGTTACAATGATGGTCTGATACTCGTTGGAAGATTTTGGAATAATATAGTACTGACGCTGATAACCCACTGAACTCACCACAATACTGTCTCCTACAAGCACAGGCATGGAGAAAAATCCCATACCATTAGAGGTAGTTCCTCGCCCTGCTTTGGGTACATAAATGTGTACACCAGGAAGAAAAGAAACGCTGTCATCACCCAGCACCACACCTGATAATTGGATTACTCTTTTTTGAGATTGTGCATGCGAATGACTGCTGCCAATCACAAGAATAAAGGCTGCAACAAGTATAAATTGGATTATGAGGCTGATTTTCTTCACGGTTTCAACAATTTTGCGCCACGGATTTCAAATATAATGATAACCAAATAAATGGCCTAATTCCATAACTTTGAACCTTACGGAAATAATGTAGATGAGACTCAAAAATTTCAATCTCACCCTTGGTGCCCAGATTTTCAAAGCCTGCGCTGATGAATCGCGGTTGCGGATTCTTCATTTGGTATTTGAAAATGGCGAAATGTGTATTTCCGACCTGGAGCGGATTTTGGAATTCACGCAGGCCAAAACATCGCGCCACATGATCTATTTGAAAAACGCCGGAATTCTTTCTTACCGCCGCTACAATCATTGGGTTTTTTATCAGCTCAAAGATGAGGTATATGAAATTATTAACCAGATACTTCAGTTTATTCGCCGGGATCAACAATTGCAAAAGGATCAACACGTATATAAAACATTATTTTCAAATCGAGAGCTATCTGTAAACAAAGCACAGATGGACGAATGGCAAAAAAAGTTCTGATGCAGTACCAATCTATTTTCTTTGATTTAGACCACACGCTGTGGGACTATGAAACAAACAGCCGCGAAACGTTGCAAGAGCTGTATCATCATTTTAAACTTCTAGATCGTGGCATTGTTACCTTCGACCCCTTTCATAAAACATTTCAATCTGTAAATGCTGAATTGTGGGTGCAATACGATACAGGAAAAATCACCAGTGAAGTAATACGAAAGCAACGGTTCAAACAGATATTGGAAAAATTAAATGCATACGAAGAAGATCTTTCCCTTAAGTTGTCGTATGAATATCTCCATACATGCCCTGCAAAAAGTAATTTGATGCCCGATGCGATGGAAACCTTGCAATATTTAGCCGAGCGGTATAGCCTTACTATTATTACCAATGGGTTTGAAGAAATTCAAAGCATAAAATTAGCAGCTGGCGGATTGCATACCTATTTTAACCACATTATTACAGCACAAAAAGCCGGGCACAGAAAACCTGCTCGAGAGATTTTTGAGTATGCCTTGCAAATAAATAAAGTAGATGCTTCTGCGGCTATGATGGTGGGCGATAATCTGATCACCGATATGGGTGGAGCACGCAATGCATCCATCGCCAATGTTTTTTTTAATCCCGATAGAATTGAACATCAGGAAAATGTTGATTATGAAATCATCAACCTGAAAGAACTCTGTAACTTTTTGTAGAAACATTAGTAACAAGTCGATACGTACCTAAACAAAATCACTATGTCAACCGGATTTTTTCAAGTGCCAGCACCAAGAAATGAACCCATACTTTCTTACGCGCCGGACGCTCCTGAAACTGTTGCCTTAAAGAAAACACTGAACGAAATGCGTGCCACACAAGCAGACATCCCCATGTACATTGGCGATGAAGAAGTGCGCACCGGAAACAAATTACCGTTGTCGCCACCTCACGATCATCATCATGTGTTGGGATATTTTCACGAAGGTGATGAAAGCCATGTGCGGCAAGCCATCAATGCGGCCTTAAGTGCAAAAACATTATGGTCTGAAATGAGTTGGGAAAACCGCGCCAGCATTTTTTTAAAATTCGCTGATTTATTAGCAGGCCCCTATCGCTATAAAATCAATGCGGCCACCATGTTGGGTCAATCCAAAAATGCATATCAGGCAGAGATCGATTCGGCTTGCGAGCTTATTGACTTTATACGCTTCAATGTGTATTTCATGACGCAGATTTATCAGGAACAACCAGAGTCATCACCGGGTGTTTGGAATCGAATGGAGTATCGTCCATTGGAAGGATTTACATTTGCATTGACACCTTTCAACTTCACAGCCATTGCCGGAAATTTACCAACATCCATGGCCATGATGGGCAACACGGTGGTGTGGAAACCTGCATACACGCAAATTTTTGCTGCCAACGTAATTATGCAAGCGTTGAAAGAGGCGGGCTTACCAGAGGGTGTAATCAACCTGATCTATGTTGATGGCCCTGTGGCCGGTGAAGTGATTTTCAAGCATCCTGAATTTAGTGGTATCCATTTTACCGGAAGCACGAGTGTATTTCAACACATTTGGAAAACCATAGGACAAAATGTAGAGAGGTATAAGACCTATCCGCGCATAGTGGGTGAGACCGGTGGAAAAGATTTTGTGATGGTGCATCGGAGTGCTAATGCGAAAGAAGTAGCAACAGCACTTGTGCGCGGCTCCTTTGAATTTCAAGGGCAGAAATGTTCTGCTGCTTCGCGTGCGTATATTCCTTCTAATCTCTGGGATGAGGTGAGGAATCACATGGTAACCGATTTGAAATCAATGAAGATGGGTGTGACTGAAGATTTTGAAAATTTTGTGAATGCAGTGATTGATGAAAAATCGTTTGATAAAATCAAAGGCTACATTGATGCTGCCAAAACAAATCCTTTGAATGAAATTGTGGCGGGAGGAAAATGTGATAAGAGCAGCGGATATTTCATAGAGCCGACCGTTATCCTCACCAAAGATCCTACATCCACTACCATGTGTGAAGAGATTTTCGGCCCTGTGTTGACGGTATATGTATATGATGAAAATAATTTTGAAGATACATTAACATTGGTCGATAGGACATCACCGTATGCATTAACAGGTTCGATCATTTCAAAAGATCGCTATGCGGTGGGGTTGGCAACGCGTAAACTAGTAAACGCTGCGGGCAATTTTTATATTAATGATAAACCCACAGGCGCAGTGGTTGGCCAACAACCATTCGGTGGATCACGCGCTTCCGGAACCAACGATAAAGCAGGTTCAAAAATGAATTTGATGCGATGGGTATCGGCACGAACCATAAAGGAAACATTTGTCCCCGCTGTGGATTATCGTTATCCTTTTTTAGGATAAGGTTATAATTGAATAACTAACTTCAAGATGAGCTTGCCGTATTTTGATGTGTTAGATGTTTATTTTGAATTAAGATATTTAGAGTGAGTGATTATTGTTTTGACGATTTCGCAATCGATGTTTTACTTAGACGGTGAAAACAGAATCTTGAAGGTTCAAAAAAATGAAACATTACGCGGTACTGTAAAATTTTATTAGCTACCTTGAACTCAGAATTTCAACCACTGCATGACCTCTATTTTAATTGCGGATGATCACCAAATGTTTGTCGATGGCCTCAAGTCGCTGCTTGAAGATCAAGAAGAAATCCATGTGGTAGGGGAAGCAAAAAATGGTCAGGAAGTTTTGGCATTTTGTGATTCCCAACAAATTGATTTGGTTGTAATGGACATCAACATGCCGGTGATGGATGGGATTCAGGCTTCCAAAGAATTAACCAAAAGACATCCATTAATAAAAATACTCGGTCTCTCCATGTATAATGACAGGGATTATATTTCCGATATGCTTCAAGCAGGCGCTTTGGGATACATACTCAAAAATACCGGCAAAGAAAATCTTCTTGAAGCTATCCATACCTTGCAGTCAGGCGCTAATTATCTGGGCGAAGAAGTGAGTAAAACACTTTTAAATGGATTTATTAAAAACCCGTCACAATCTACTCACCTTACCGAAAAACTATCCGAACGCGAGAAAGAAGTGCTTGGTTGTATTGCAACAGGGATGACTACGCACGAAATTGGAGATCAACTTTTTATTAGCAAAAACACGGTAGAGACTCATCGTAAAAACCTGTTGTATAAATTGAAAGCGCGAAATACAGCTGAGTTAATCCGGAATGCGTATAAGCAAAGATTAATACAGTGATTCTTTGAAATCCCCATTTTCGGGGATGCCACAATCTATAAATAAAGGCATATTTGTCACAAATGCACGGTCGTAATGGAGCTGTGTTTTATTTATGATTGTTAAATTACCATACCTTGGAATATGTTTTTGATAGCTGACAGTGGATCTTCCAAAACTGAATGGCGGTTAATCAATGAAGAAGGAGAAACGATAGCAACGGCTGAGACCTTAGGATTGAATCCCTATTTTGTAAACCAAAGAAAAATCATTCAGACACTTACCGATACCATTCAGCCGATGGCAGGAGAAAATGTTAAATCCGTTTTCTTTTATGGTGCAGGCTGTGGTTTGTCGGCCAAGGCAGAGGAGGTTAAAGAGGCTATACTAAAAAGCATTCCCATTAAAAATTTATGTGAGGTTGCGGGCGATATTTTAGGTACTGCACGAAGTGTGTTGAACCGAAAAAAGGGTATTGCCTGTATACTCGGTACAGGTGCCAACTCTTGTGTTTATAATGGGGAAATCATTACTGACAACACACCTTCATTAGGTTACATGCTTTCTGATTGGGGTAGTGGATCCGTTATGGGAAAAGATTTTCTTTCGTTGGTTTTACAAGAAAAACTTCCGAAGTACATCGTAGAAACTGTTTATGATAGTGTGAAAATGACGCGGTCTGAAATTCTTGATAGCGTTTATAACCGTCCTTTGCCCAATCGTTTTCTGGCTTCTTTCACACCCTATCTGCTTGAGTATGTGGAGGAGAGTGCTTGCCGAAATATCGTCCTTAATAACTTTATGCAATTTTTTGATTATTACGTTCTGCGTTATCCGCATTCAACGAAAGCAATACATGTGAGTTTCTCGGGCTCTGTTGCATACAAGTTCGAACGCTTTTTACAGGAAGCGGCCGAATCAAGGGCGATCATTATTGATCGGATTGTGCAGCATCCAATGGAGGGATTGATACGATATCACAGTGATAAAGTTCCTATTTTATAAGGATATGAGACATCGCTTACCAATGAAAATTTTGGCCGTCTTATTCATGTTGGTGTATGCAGTGGGCAATGCGCAAACTTCACCTAAGCGTGAACTCCGGGCTGCGTGGATTGCCACGGTTGCCAACATCGACTGGCCTTCTCAAAAAGGATTGAGTGTACAGCAGCAGCAAGAAGAGTATGTACGAATTTTAGATACACTTCAGCATATCGGAATGAACGCTGTGGTTGTGCAGGTGCGGCCAGCGGGTGACACGTTTTATCCCTCTTCCTATGAACCCTGGTCAGAATTTTTGTCGGGTACACAGGGAGAGTATCTACATCCGTATTACAATCCTTTATCGTTTATGATTGAGCAGGCGAAATTGCGTGGGCTTGAATTTCATGCATGGTTCAACCCTTATCGTGTGACAATGAAAGATCAAAGCCCAACAGCGGCGCAACACATTTTTCAAAAATATCCCGAATGGTTTGTTTCGTATGGCGGCAAATGGTATTTCGATCCCGGGCATCCGAAGGCACGCGAGTTTGTTTTACAGGCCATCATGGAAACCGTAAAGCATTATGATATAGATGCTGTACATTTCGATGACTACTTCTATCCCTATCGGATTGCCAATGTAGATTTTCCCGACAGCTGCTCCTATGCTGACTATGGTCAAATAAAATTTGATAATAAAGATGATTGGAGACGTGACAATGTCGACTTCTTTGTTGAGGAACTTTCCCGGCGCATCAAGCAGGAAAAGCCGCATGTCAAATTCGGTATCAGCCCTTTCGGTGTGTGGCGAAATAAAGACCATGATGCTGATGGATCAGATACGCAGGCTGGGCAAACTAATTATGATGATTTATATGCCGATGTGCTGAAGTGGATGCAGGAGGGTTGGATCGATTACATTACTCCACAATTGTATTGGCAGTTGGGTTTTAAAGTGGCGGATTACCGCGTACTCGTAAAGTGGTGGAGCGAGCATACATACGGCAAGCATCTTTATGTCGGGCAAGGCATTTACCGCATAGGTGGAAAAGGTTGGGAAGATCCCGATGAGATTGTAAATCAGGTTCATCTCAATCGCACGTATTCAAATGTAAAGGGAAGTATGTACTTCAGCGCCAAATTGTTTCTTGCCAACAAAGAAAATGTAAATGAAAAAATGCATACCGTATATCCCCATCCTGCCTTGGTTCCTGAAATGCCCTGGATAAAAGATGAGGCCCCACAACCTCCGTCTTTTCTAACGGCTCATGGCTCTCAGGGAAATGGTATTGAACTTCAATGGAGAGATTCACTTTCCAGAAGTAGCGCGTATTATGCTGTGTATAGATTCAAAGAAAATGAAGTGATCAATGTGGATGATGCTATGAATCTGGTGGCCATCGTGCAGCGTAAACCATACGTCAATCAAAACTGGATTGATAATACAACAAAGAAGCGCACAACCTATCTATACATGGTCACATCGTTGAACAGACTTCACAACGAAAGCGAGGCGAGCCACACGTTAACGTTAAAAACGCGAGGCAAACACGGAAAGGTGAAGATGCATTAGTGGCATCTTCAATCCTGGAGACCTATCCATGCATTAATATTTTCTCATTGGAGATATCGACAAGGTATGCATTGATTCTATATGTCCATCCGATTCCCAGCACAAGGGCAATCCATTATAAATTCAGTGAATTTTTCAAATCACCATTTTCAGGGATAGAATTCTCTTTTAAATAAGGAAAATTTGATGATCACTTAGTCATTAACCAAAACTCACTACTTCATGAATAGAATTCTACAATGCTTACTGATGATGACGAGCTTTTTGCTTTGTCATCATCATAGTGCAGCGCAAACCAAGCTAGTCACGGGTACCGTAACAAGCACGCTTGATAAGTCACCACTGCCCGGCGCCACCGTGGCCATTAAAAATGAAACACGTGGTGTCGTTGCTGATCGCGATGGAAAATTTTCCATCGAAGCACAACCCACCGATGTTCTGGTGGTTAGTTTTATCGGCTTTACGTCTCAAGAAGTTACGGTAGGAAATACTACGAATTTCACTATTGTACTGGAAGAAAATTTACAAAGCCTTTCTGAAATTGTGGTGGTAGGGTACGGCACACAGAAGAAAACTAACCTCACGGGTGCAGTCGCTTCTGTAGATACCAAAGTGTTGCAATCTCGTCCCATTGCCGATGTAGGTCGTGGGCTCCAAGGTACAACCCCAGGTTTAACTATTGTGATACCCAGTGGGGAAGTTGGTTCTGATCCTCTTATGAAAATACGTGGTCAGTTAGGCTCAATTTATGGAAACAGTCAGCCCTTGATCCTTTTGGATAATGTGCAGATACCATCCATTCAGATGGTGAACCCACAAGATATTGAATCTATTTCTGTTTTGAAAGATGCAGCGTCTGCTTCCATCTATGGATCTAAAGCCGCTTTCGGGGTTATCCTTATCACTACAAAAAAGGGAGCCACTAAGGAGAGTGTAACCGTTTCGTATTCCGGCAATATGTCTTTTCAAAATATTTCGAAGAAAATGGAGATGGGTGGCATCGATGCCATGGAATATTCTCTGCTCGCAGCCGAGCGCGTGGGAGCCAACAATACGGGGGCTTTTTGGAAGGTAACACGGGAAGGATATGAAAGGGCAAAGCTATGGCAACAGAATTATGCGGGGTCTGTTGGTGCGCATGACCCTATGCTCTATGGTCGCGATTGGTACGTGGATGAAAGTAATCGAAAAATAGGTTTGCGTATGTACGATCCTTATGACTACATGGTGAAGGAATGGACCCCAACACAAATCCATAATTTGTCTGTAAGTGGATTGAGTGGAAAAACCAATTATAATATTGGGTTTGCTGTCACGGATCAGGCAGGTTTGAACAAAGCAGCCAAGCAAGATGATTTCCAACGTTACAATGGATCCATACAATTGGGCACAGAAGTGAACAAGTGGTTGAAGATTAATACCGGAGCCATTTTTTCAAAGCGTATTAAAAATTATCCTTACGCCACCAGCTCAACAACCGCCGACCCTTGGTTATACCTTTATCGATGGGCAGCAACTTACCCTATGACCACGGAAGATGGAGATCCCATCAGAAGCCCGGCCTCTGAAGTGGCAGCTGCCAACACCGCTTTTCAGGAAACAAATTACACGAGTGTTAACGGAGGTTTCACAATTGCACCTACTAAGAATTGGACCATCAAATTTGATTATACCCATGCCAATCAGGAGTTTATCAACAAAAATCCAGGCACACGTTTTACGGCCAGGAATTCATGGACAGGGGCGATTCCCAAACTTAATGAAAACGGTGATCGCATCTATGTAAATGGGGATGGCCAGACAGTGCCCTCTACAGATCCGAACGCGATAGAAGCCTTCGAACTAAGCTATGATACCTATACGGCGGCTGGCACAAACCCTGACCATGTGTACCGGTTCGCGAAAAACGAAATATGGAACACCATCAACCTATTTTCGACATACAACCTCAGCCTCAACGAGGATCATAACTTTAAGTTTATTCTCGGCATGAATAGGTTTGGATATACCATGGCCAACGAATGGGCGCAAACGACCCAGTTGGTGGATTACAATAATCCCCAATTTGACTTGGCTACAGGAGTACAAACTTCTGGTGGAGATGAGGAGTGGGACTCGCAATTGGGATTTTTTGGCCGCGTGAATTACAACTTTAAAGAAAAATATCTCTTGGAAGCAAACCTTCGGACTGATGGCAGTTCAAGATTTCCTACCAATCTTCGGTGGAAACAGTTTCCTTCTTTTTCTGCTGGTTGGCGCCTCAATACTGAGCCCTTTATGGATTGGAGTAGAAATTTTCTTGACGAATTAAAATTGCGAGCGTCATGGGGCAGCATTGGCCATCAAGACGTTCCTAACGACTTGTATGTCCCCACTATGTCAGGGGCATTTAATAATTGGATAGTCAACAATGCGAAAGCCTATCAGTTCGGCACACCTACCTCAGTATCGCAATCTATTTCCTGGCAATATATTACCACGCTTGATTTTGGTGTCGATGCACGTTTATTGAATGGCGCGCTTGGGCTTTCCTTCGATTGGTTTCAGCGCGATACAGACGATATGATAGTACCTCAAGAAGGTATCCCTGCTACATTTGGAACATTGGCGCCAAGAAGTAACTTGGGAGATCTGCGGACGACAGGTGTCGAGCTTCAATTGGACTATGTGCATCAATTTAGCAACGGCCTTCGGCTAAACTTTGTAGCCACCTTTGCTGATGCTGTTACTAAGATTACCAAATATGGATCGACACAAAACATTTATTCCAATTATGTTGGTAGGACCTATGGAGAAATTTGGGGTTATGAGACCGAGCGATTGTATCAGGCCAATGATTTTTTATATGATGGAGATGGTAAGTTGGTAACGACACTTTTAAACGGTGTAACCATTAATCAACTTGCTGATGAGAACGGCTCTACACAAGAGGAACTCCAAGGAGGAAACTTCAGGTTTGGCCCTGGTGATGTAAAATATAGAGACTTAAATGGTGATGGCGTTATTAATGATGGCACTGCATTAACGGATGATCATGGAGACTTGAAAGTTATTGGAAACTCCACTCCTAGGTTTGAGTATGGTTTCAGGGCAGGTGCAAGTTTCAAAGGTTTCGACTTTAATATTTTTCTTCAAGGCGTTGGTAAAAGAGAATTATGGGGAAATGGATATTTGGCCATACCCGGGTTTAATGCAGCCGATGGCGCTATGCCGCAAGAGTTTGCTGGGAACTTTTGGCGCGAGGATAGAACAGACGCCTTCTACCCACGCCCCTACAACCTTGGCGGAAGCAACACGTCATACAACATGCAGCCTCAAACGCGATATCTGCTGGATATGTCATACTTGAGAATTAAAAATATCGCACTAGGGTATACGCTTCCGCAAGCCTTAACGCAGCGTGTAAGCATCAATAAGCTTCGTGTGTATGCTTCATTAGAAAATATCCTGACTTTCGATAAGCTCGGGAATCTTCCCATCGACCCCGAGGAAATACCAGGTTTTTCTCTGTTTAATAGTAGTAACTATAATTTAGGGCGCACGGGTGTGGGTATACCCACTTTTAAGAGTGCGTCATTTGGTATTCAGTTGGACTTCTAAAGAACTAACAATTATGAAAAAATATTTAACACTACTATTGCTCACCTTTATTTTAGGTAGCTGCGATGATTTTTTAGACAGGCCGCAATTGACAGATGCAAATGATGATACCTACTGGGTATCGGAGAATAATCTGCGACTTTATGCTAATGCTTTTTACACCAACTATTTTGTTGGCTATAATAGCGGCTTTACCGTAGACTATACCCCCGTGCGTGGCTATACATTCTCAGACGATCTCAGTTCTGCGGGTAGGCAACCCAATTTTGAAGTGCAAGCTCCGTCATCACGCTCATCAATAAGTGAAAATGCTGCATGGTTAAGTACCTATGCAGGCCCCACATGGGATTTTGCTTGGGTCAGAAAGTCCAATGTGCTTTTAGATAGATTAGAAGATATGAAAGGTAAATATCTTAATGATGAAGAATATAATCACTGGAGCGCTGTTGGAAGATTTTTCAGAGGTCTTGAGTATAGCCGCTTGGTGAGTGTTTTTGGAAATGTCCCCTATTATGATCAAGAGCTATCCAACATAGAATTAGATAAATTATACAAGGATCGTGACAATCGCACCGTTGTGATGGATAATGTGTATGAAGATTTTGCCTACGTGCTTCAGAACATCAGGACATTGGACGGTGGCAATAGTCAGTACCTGAACAAATATATTGCTGCAGGTTTTATTTCCCGGTGGATGTTGTTTGAAGGGACATGGCAAAAATATCATTTGGGTGATACTGAAAAAGCTGCAAAGTATCTTGAACTAGCGGTTCAAGCCGCAGAGGTGATTATGGAAGCGGGGAAATGGTCATTCACCAGTGATTTTCGCTCGTTGTTTGGCTCACAGGATCTTGGTCCAAACAAAGAAGTGATCATGTATAGGCATTATGATGTTGGCTTGGGAGTAACCCATAGCATAGCATCATATTCAAATATTACTGAAGGACAAGCATCCGCTGCAAATCTTGATCTGATAAGATCATTTATTGCAACAGATGGTCTACCATATCAGCTTTCTGCTGTCGCGGAGGCAGACCAATTCGATATTGCCAACCTTATCGTCACCCGTGACCCGCGCTTTGAGGCTACATTTTGGGATCTTCCACGCTCGCAATCTGCTACCTTATTGTATTCCGACAAATTCATAGACCGAACAGGCCCTACGTTTGCGGGTGGTAGTTATCCCGCGCAGTATGGATCTAACACAAACACTAATGATGCTCCTGTACTTCGTTTAGCGGAGGTTGTTCTCAACTGGGTGGAAGCAAAAGCGGAATTGGAAACAATGGGCGGAGCTGCAGTGACACAAGAGGATATAGATGCATCTATAAATGCCATTCGCAATCGCCCGTTAGACCAAGCCGCCGTAGCTAAGGGAGTTGTGAAAACGGCACCCTTGCTTCTTGCCGCACTACCCGATGATCCTAATCGCGATCCGACAGTTCCGAAATTGCTTTGGGAGATCCGAAGAGAGCGAAGAATGGAATTCGTTTTTGAACACACGCGTCTACTCGACATCAAACGGTGGAAAAAAATTGAATACATGGATGGTGCCACCAACCATGATATTCTTCTTGGGCCTTGGATTGATTTCCAAACAGAATTCCCGACTTTCCTTGTTGCGTCTAAGGTGAATAAACTTAAAGTAGAAAAAATGGATGGCACTGTCGTTACTTACACCGGCTCCAATGCTGCCGATATGGTAGGTTTTTACGTTCCTGAAAATATTTCTAACAGAGATCCGTTCACCGAAAGGGTGTATGTGGCTCCTGTTGGCGAAAATGAAATCAGCCAATACCTCGAGAAGGGTTACACCCTTACGCAAACTACAGGTTGGTAAAAATAAATTTGGGTTAAATGAAGGAAGGTCCTCATCCGTTTTCGGGAGGACTTTCTTTTTTCTCTGTAGTCTGTAGATTCAGTTCACACTATCTTGCAACCACGGCATCATTTTAATTCTTTACTTTGAAATACGAAATCTGAATGAGCAATGTGCATCGAGAACGATTTTTTTTTCAAACCCACTCCCACACAGATAGTCACTCATGGTGAGTAACTTGAAGTATTTAAAATGAACATATGAAATTTTTCGGAATACTGTTTTTTCATCTTGTAGTTGTAAATCTTTTACAAGCGCAGCATCATGAGCCACCTTTCACATCTGCGTTGCAAAACCATTGGGTCGATTCTGTTTTGAAGTCCATGACCCCTGAAGAACGCATTGCACAATTGATCATGGTTGCCGCTTTTTCAAATCGCGATAGCGTACATGAAAATGAAATTGTACGTATGATTGAAAAACAAAAGATTGGTGGTCTTATTTTTTTTCAAGGGGGTCCCGGTCGAGAAGCAAATTTAATCAACCACTATCAAAAAAAATCAAAGGTACCGTTGTTGATTGCCATGGATGCGGAGTGGGGGTTAGGCATGCGCCTCGATAGTACCATTAGTTTCCCCTATCAAATGACACTGGGTGCTATTCAAGATAATGAACTGATTTATAAAATGGGTGAGGAGGTTGCGCGCCAAGCGAAGGCAGCGGGTATTCAGGTAAACTTTGCACCGGTTGCAGATGTAAACAATAACCCTGCGAACCCTGTAATTAATTTTCGGTCTTTCGGAGAAAACAAAATTAATGTAGCGAAGAAAGCAACGGCCTATATGAAAGGTATGCAAGACAATTTTGTTTTGGCTACAGCAAAACATTTTCCCGGCCATGGTGACACCGGCACCGATTCACATGAGGCATTGCCTCAAATTAATCATTCCCGTCAACGGCTCGACTCACTCGAACTTTATCCCTTTCGTGAATTGATTGATGAGGGCATTGGTGCCGTCATGGTTGCCCACTTAAATATACCAGCATTGGATTCCGCAAAGGGACCTTCAACGTTGTCAACGAAAATTGTTAATGATCTTCTGAAACGGGAATTAAAATTCAAGGGTCTGGTTGTTACCGATGCGATGAATATGAAAGGCGTTACAGCTAGCAATGCCCCAGGCATTGTGGATCGCGATGCCATTGTTGCGGGCAACGACCTACTTGAATTTACGGAAGACGTTCCGCGCGCCATTAACGAAATTCAAGCCGCTATAAAAAAAGGATTAATAAGTCAACGGGCCATTGATGAAAGGTGTCGGAAAGTTTTGGCTATAAAATATTGGACAGGGTTGAATAAATTTAAACCGCTTGTGCCTTCCAATATTGCCAACAAACTAAATACTCCAGAAGCTAAATTGCTCAACCGTAATCTTATCGAAGCCTCTATTACAGTATTAAAAAATAACAATGAACTTCTTCCGCTGAAACGATTGGATACCTTGTCAGTGGCATCGCTTTCCATAGTTGCCAAAGCTGAAACGGCTTTTCAAAAAGCGTTGGGTTTGTACATGCCCGTCACTCATTTCACTTTGCAAGCCGATGCAACTTCAGGCCAAGTTGATTCTATAAGAAATGAATTAAAGAAATTTAACCTGGTCATTGTGGGTGTGCATGATGATGCCGCCCGCCCGTTAAACAGGATCAACGTATCAGAATCTGTCAATGGATTTATGAGCGAACTGGCTCGGCAAAAGAATTCAATACTTGCCTTTTTTAAAAACCCTTACGTGCTAGATAAGATCTCAGGAGTGGAGGAAGCCAACACCTTGCTCGTTACCTATCAGGATAATACTGACGCTGAAGAACTATGTGCGCAATTAATTTTTGGAGGCATCGGTGCAAGTGGGCGATTACCGGTAGGCATCGGTAAAAAGTTTTCAGCTGGCGATGGAGTGGATGTAAAAGGTGGCATTCGATTTAAGTATACCATTCCTGAAGATGCAGGAATGGATTCAGAAATTTTATTTACTGGAATAGATTCGCTCGTAGCACAGGCAATAGAGGCAAAGGCCATTCCCGGCTGCCAGGTGTTGGTAGCAAAAGATAAAAAAATTATTTTCTACAAAGCTTATGGTTTTCAGCAGTACAGTGACACTATCAAAGTGAAGCGAACGGACCTTTATGATCTGGCGTCAGTAACCAAAATAAGTACATCTGTGCCGGCATTGATGAAGCTTTATGACGAAGGCACGTTTAAGCTTGATGCAACGCTTCCTGATTATCTGCCCAGTTTCAAACACTCTAACAAAGCGGACATACCGATGTATGATATACTTACACATCAGGCACGCTTTAAGCCGTGGATACCTTTTTGGAAAAACACCATTCGGAAAAATGGAAGTTACCGTTGGGCTACGTTTAAATACGATTCATCTGCACGCTTCCCTATTAAAGTAAGAAATGATATGTTTCTTTATAAAAATTATCCAGATAAAATTGTGAAAGCCATTCGGGATTCACCTTTAGAAAAAGAAAAGAAATATTTATACTCCGATTTCTTTTTTATCCTGGCGCCACGCGTAGTGGAGCATATCATTGATCAGCCTTTTCAATCGTATCTCGATCAAAATTTCTTTTTGCCCTTGGGCGCTGGCAGCATCACATACAACCCACTACATAAATTTCCAAAGAATGCCATTGTGCCCACAGAGCATGACTACGCATTTCGCCACGAGCCCATCCGCGGCACAGTTCACGATGAAGGCGCCATTATGCTGGGCGGAATCTCTGGTCATGCCGGTTTGTTTGCCAATGCAAATGATCTGGCTAAGCTGATGCAAATGTATCTCGACATGGGCCAGTATGGTGGCAAGAGATATATCAATGAAATTTCCTTAAAGGAGTGGACAACCACCCGGTTTCCAGAAAAAAATAATAGACGCGGATTCGGATTTGACAAACCAAATCTTGAGTATGCAGGAGAGAATAATAATACAGCCAAAGATGCCAGTAGTGAAAGTTTTGGTCACACCGGTTTTACCGGCACTATGACCTGGATGGATCCACAGTCAGGCTTGTTGTATATTTTTCTCTCTAATCGGGTTAACCCCACACGTGATAATACCCGATTGTATAAATTAAATACAAGAACAAAAATACAACAGGTATTGTATGATGCGATGAGTAAAGAGGAAAACAAATAATAGGTAAGGAAGCGCTTTGTACTTTTTTCATGGTTAAAAAATGAAACAAGAAATTAGGTTGATGTCTTCTCCTTCACAAAGGATATTTACGGAAATGGAATGCAGCCATTTACTGGATAACTATGTGAGCCAAATAAGTAAAAATCAACACCCGAATACGTGTGGAGTTTTAATCTCCGGATACACCGGCACAGGAAAAACATTTTTTGTAGAACATTTCCTGCAAAAATTCGATGCTAACAATGCTATACTGATCGCGCGGCATTATCAACAACATGAACACATACCGTACTATGGTTTTAAGAATTGTATCTCTGATTATTTAACCAAGCTTTACAGTACATTAGGCAAACGAGAATTTCTACATTTCTCCAACAGCCTCAAAAAACATTTAGGTGACACCTTTCCTTTGTTGCTAGATTATATTCCTGAGCTATCCATACTCTCGGGTGACAACGCCATATCGCAGCGTTCGTTAGTAACCATGGAGAATCAACTTTATTTTCTATTTAAAAGATTATTTGAATTTCTTGCTGATTTTTATCATAACCCTGTTTTGTTTTTTACGGATGATTTGCAGTGGATAGATGCATCAGGAACGAATTTATTGAAATATTTATTACTCAATTTATCATCGGAAAAATTGATCTGGATTGGTGCCTACCGCGCGCCTCAGCACAACCAAAGCTTAGTGCAACAATTGGTAGAAGAACTACATTTAAAAAATCGGATCATTGAAAGTATAATTCTGAACGGACTTACACCTGCCGAGCTGGAAAAATCCATTGAATCCATGCTGGGTAAAAAGCCACATACCGACCTTGCGGATGTATGTTACAGACTTACCAAAGGCAACCCTTCACATTTACAAGCACTGGTCGATAACCTTGTGCAAAAAAATCATTTACGGGTTGAGAATGATGAATGGTATTGCAATCCTGCTGAGGTTGAAAATCATTACGCAGGACAGAATGCAGAACGGATCGTTTTTGGAAATGTAAAGAAACTTTCAGCTACGGCGCATGAAATGGTTTGCGTGGTTGCTTGCTTGGGGCGCAGCAGTAAGGATATTTTGCTGAAGTGGTTAAACGGGGATGTTCTGTTAATGGAACAGGTTCTGAGCGAGGCAAGAAACATGGGGTTGCTAGAGTATGATGATCAGGATGTTCGGTTTGTTGAGATGCATATTGGCGAAATGATTTACAATGAGCTTTCGATGGCTATACAATCGGATTTGCA
>JBBRKB010000008.1:0-22756 GCA_038218385.1 Cytophagales bacterium
TTGGTTTTCATAGTAAAATGGCCAGTCATGCACCTAATTTTTTCTATGGCGATCCGGCGGGTCCTCGAAACCAGCCTCACGCTAATCGCGGTCCATTAACAGAACAAGGATTAAAAAGAATTATTGCCTGCGTGGAGGCCATGAAAAAAGTATTAGGCGATGAGATTGGCTTAGCAATAGATTGTGGGCCGGGCTTTATGTTATCGGATGCGATTAGACTTTGCAGATCACTTGAACCTTATAATTTAATGTGGATGGAAGATCTTCTTACTGGAGATTACCGTCCTTACGTAATGGCTGATGATTACCTGGAACTAACCAGAAGTACAACGGTGCCAATTCACACGGGCGAACAAATTTATTTGCGACAAAATTTTCGTGAATTAATTGAGCGAAATGCAATACGCGTAATAGGCCCCGATGTAGCCGATGTGGGTGGCATGGCGGAAATAAAATGGATTGCTGAGTTTGCTGATTTGCATGGCATTCAAATGGCACCTCATGGTATTTATGATGGGCTTATCGGTAATGCTGCGCAGTTGAATGTGGCTGCCACCATGCCACAAAACTTAATTGCCTTTGAATATTCAGTGGCCTCTCCCGAGTGGTGGTATGATATCATCACAGGTTTTCCTATTGTAAAGAATGGTCATATTGAAGTATGGGATAGACCTGGACTAGGTGTTGATTTTATCGTAAAAGAGGCAAAGAAATATTTGAGCGAAGAAGACAAGAAGTTTTTTGATTGAAGTCGAGTAAAATGTCTAACTAAAAAACGTATTCATGATGTTGAAAAATGAAAACCCGGGAATGGCTAGAAGAACTGTTTTAAAAAATTTAGGGTTAGGAGCGGCCGCTGGAATTTTTGGCTGGCTATCATCTCCCCAATAGCGCAAGTAGCACAAGTTTGGTGGGATAGTCAGTAGTCTTTTCTTCCTGTAACCCGATAATATCGTAGTTATTGTATTTTGAATTGAGGAACATTATACTAATGGCTCTACACACGTGATAAATGGTGGGCGTTGTGCAGCGAGTGTGTAGAGCCATTTTTATTTGAACAAGTTACTTGTTTTGCAATACCGATTTATCTAATTTCTAACCGTGAATTGCTTGCAATCGGTCAATCAAAATCACGCGCGGGTGTTACCCGCTTTAATAGCTAACTAACAAATAAAATAATGGAAGAAATAAAAGCCAATTCAGGAATAGGCAGACGTGCTTTATTAAAAAGCCTTGGCCTTGGTGCCGCAGCAAGCACGCTCGGAGTTTTTTCAGGCGGCTCGGATGCAACTGCAAAAACGTATCAAGGCGCTACTAAAGGTTTGCCCGCTCTAAAGATCACAAAGGTCAAAGCCATTGCCACTTGTCCCAACGGAATCGAATTGATTGTTGTAAAAGTGGAGACAAGTGAGCCTGGTCTTTATGGATTGGGATGCGCAACGTTCAGACAACGTGCACATGTTGTTGTATCGGCCATCAATGATTACCTCAATGATTTTTGTGTAGGAAAAGATGTGGATAACATCGAAGACATGTGGCAAACTGCCTATGTCAGTTCATATTGGAGAAATGGTCCGGTGATGAACAATGCCATGAGCGGACTTGACCAAGCACTTTGGGATATAAAAGGCAAGCGCGCTAACATGCCGGTCTATCAATTGTTGGGCGGTAAATGTCGCTTTGCCATTCCGTGTTATTCCCACGCCAGTGGAGATACCATTGAGAAAGTTGCTGAAGATGCAAAGTCTAAGATGGAGCAAGGTTTTAAACATGTGCGAATTCAGTTGGGTGGCTATGGTGCTTCACAAATGCTTGGCGGCTACGGATCGAATGTCAATGCTAAACCTGATTTTCAAACCGCCGGTTTCGGAACAGCTAAAGATAACTTCATGAATCCCTATCGATATTTAAAAAGTATTCCGGAAATGTTTGCCCATGTGCGTAAAGTATGTGGCGGTGAGGTAGAACTCTTGCACGACATTCATGAACGCATTGAACCCATCGAGGCAATCAACATGATAAAAAAACTGGAAGAGTACCGACCCTTTTTTATTGAGGATCCTTTCTCACCGGAAAACATCGGCTACTTTAAATTGCTACGCCAACAGACCAGTGTGCCCATTGCCATGGGGGAATTATTTAACAATCCTCACGAATGGGTCGAACCCATGTCCGAGCGGTTGTTTGATTTCATACGCATTCATATATCTCAGATTGGTGGCATTACACCTGCCATGAAGGTGGCACGGTTGGGTGAAGCGTTCAACATTCGCCCGGCATGGCATGGCCCTGGCGATGTATCTCCAGTTGGTCACGCAGCCAATGCACACATTGATTTTGCTATTTGGAATTTTGGCATTCAAGAGAGTGTAACATTTTCTCCTGAGCTGCAAGAAATTTTCCCAGGAAGCCCCACTATGAAAGACGGATACATGTATGTGAATGAAGCGCCTGGTCTTGGTGTGACGGTGAATGAAAAACTCGCTGCTAAATACCCCTTACCCGAAAAGCAAACTAATGATTGGACACAGTTGAGAAAGAGTGATGGAACTCCGGTTCGTCCATAGCGACAGAATAATATCAAAACCTAAAATAGATTTATAATGATGATAAAAAGAGGAATAGTAACACAAAGAGCAGATAAGCTTAACACCAAAGTGTGATAAGTTAAATAGAATAGGTAAGCCCGGAATTATTCGGGCTTACTTTTTTATCACTGACAGACAACATTATAACTTTCGCCCATGAACTGTAAAGTTTTTCCTTTCGCACTGTTGCTTACCTTTTTATTTTGGCAAGCGCACGCTCAACAAATTTCAAAAGAAGAACTGATTTTTCTCACTCCCGAATGGAAAGGGGAGCGGTTCGTTGATGGGCGCCCTAAAGTACCCGATGCCATTTTGAAACGAATGAAATTGGTAACGCTGGAGGAAGCCTGGGCAGTTTTGAAATCAGCAAACTTCAAACATGCGTATGATGATGGCTGGATGTGCATAAATCCTGATAGTGTTTTAGTGGGACGTGCACTCACAGCGACCTTTATGCCGGGCAGACCAGATGTGCATCGTGTTATCGATAAGAAAGGACATGAGAAAGATGGAAGAATAAAATCTCAAAACGCATGGCCCATTGACATGCTCGTGAAAGGCGATGTGTATGTAGTAGATCAGTTTGGAGCACATGAAGATGGACCTACCATCGGAGATAATCTAGGTAATTCAATCTTTGCTAAGTCAGGAAATGGTATCGTGTATGATGGCGCTGTCAGAGACATCGGAGGGTTAAAGGAGTTGGGATCGTTCACTTCTTTCTTTAGAAGTTATCACCCATCACATCATTTAAATAATCCGGATGGAGAACTAAATACAACGCTTGTGGGCATTAACAGACCAACGCGCATTGGCCAAGCTATGGTGATGCCGGGTGATGTTGTATTGGGCAGGGATGGCGGTGTAATTTTTATCCCACCTCATTTAGCCGAGCAGGTTGTGAAGACTTCCGAAATAGTTCGGCTGCGAGATATGTTTGGCCATCTGCGATTACGTGAACAGAAATATACGCCGGGTCAAATTGATTCACGATGGTCAGATGAGATTGAAAAGGATTTTTCCAACTGGCTCAATGCACATATTGATGAGTTGCCAGTACCGAAAGAACAGATAAAAGAATTTTTAAAAAACCGAACCTGGTAATCTTAACATTAAAAACTATCCTATGTCAAATACAAATTCAAGGAGAAATTTTATTACTAAAAGTGCATTAGCTACTGCGTTAAGTTTTACAGCCTTCACTGATTTTGGGAAGGGATTAGAGACAGCCGTTGAACGAACACCCATGTCGTCAGCACCGAGTGAGCTTAAGATCACAGATATAAAATGCGGTTACATTAGAAATGGCCATAGTCTCTTCGTGAAAGTTCACACCAACCAGGGCATTTGGGGATGTGGCGAAGGAGTAGATGCAACGCCCGGCACCTATCACTTGGTGAAAATGTTTGGCGAAAGGATAAAGGGAAAAAGTCCGTTGAATGTGCATCGGCTTTTTGAAGACATACGAAGGTCAGGTTTTTTTGAAGGCGCACAATCCGGTATGTATGTAGCTGTGCTCACGGCTGTTGAAACTGCGCTCTGGGATTTGACAGGTAAAGCTTTAGGATTGCCCGTGTATCAACTGTTGGGTGGAAAGTTCAGGGATAAAATTCGTGTCTATTGTGACACCGCGCTGTATAGAAACGACTCACCACCACCAGAAAAATTTGCAGAGGCTGCTATGAATGCTGTTAAGATGGGATTCAATGCGGTGAAGTTTGATATTGATGAAGCGAAAGATCCCAACAAGTATGATGCATACAATTGGACGGCTAGTCCTGCGGAATTAGATCGTATGTATAATCAAATTGCAGCTGTTCGAAAGGCAGTTGGGCCAAAGATTGATATTTGTGTGGATATGCATGGTCGCTATGACGCTGTCACCGGACATCAAATAGCTAAACGTTTTGAATCGTTAAACTTAATGTGGTTGGAAGAACCTATCCCTGCAGAAAATATTGAAGCGTATAGAAACATTACCATGGAGACCAGCACACCTATTTGCGCTGGTGAAAATATTTACCTCGCATATGGATTTAGAAGATTGCTTGAAATTGGTGCCGTTGATATTATCATGCCCGATTTGCAAAAGGCGGGGGGCTTAGGTGAAGCACAACGGATTGCTAATCTTGCTAATTTATTTTATGTGCCTTTTGCGCCACACATGGTGGCATCCTATCTAGGTGCGATGGCATCTTGTCATGTATGTGCTTCTGTGCCCAACTTCCTTATTCTCGAATGGCAAATTTATTTTCATACGGATCCCATGTTTAAAGAGATCGTAACCTTTGATGGCGAAATGGTGACCAATGGATTTATAAAACTTTCAGAGAAACCAGGTATAGGTGTAGAGATTAACGAAGAAGGCATGAAAAAATATGCAACACCCGGTGTTCCTTTTTTTGAATAATCAAAGCATTGTGATAGATGGCTATAAGGGGTAGTAAATGGTGATTCAAGTAAGCAGTTTATTATTAATTTTAATCATACCATGAACGAAGAAATAACATAAAAAAATTATGATGATGAGAAAAGGAATATTAGTAATAGCAATGCTATTGGGATGTTTTATGTCTTACGGACAGCGCGTAGGGGCATCACCCGAGTACATTAAAGCATTGACTGCAGAATGGAAAGGGGAGCGCTTTGCTGATGGGCGCCCCAAAGTATCGGATGCTATTCTCGCACGCTTGAAAAATATTTCTATAGAAGAAGCATGGGGAGTATTGCGTAACAAGGGATATCATAATCAATACGAAGGTGATTGGCAAGTTATCTGGCCCGACAGTGCAATGACGGGAAGAGTTGTTACCGCTCAATACATGCCATTGCGCCCTGATCTAGAAAAGCAAGTGAAGGAACAAGGCAAAGTTGAAAGTCGGGCTCAGAAAGGCGGCACTAACTCCTGGCCGATCGACATGTTGACACCGGGCGATATCTATGTGGCTGATGGCTACGGGAAAATTGCCGATGGTACGTTGATAGGTGATAACCTTGGCAACTCCATTTATGCGAAGTCGCAACGAGGCGTAATTTTCTATGGATCTGTGCGCGATGTGCAAGGTCTTGAAGAAATCAAAGGGTTTAATGCTTGGATGAAAGGGCAAGATCCATCCTTCATTTATCAAATGATGCTGACATCCATCAATACACCTATTCGCATTGGCAGGGCAACGGTATTACCTGGCGATATAGTGTTGGCAAAAAAGTATGGTGTGATTTTTATTCCGGCGCATCTTGCAGAGAATTTAGTCCTTACATCAGAGGTAACTGCCTTACGCGATCAGTTCGGCCATCAACGCTTACGCGAAAAAAAATACCTGGCGGGCGAGATTGATAGCGAGTGGAGTGAGACAATCAAAAAAGATTTTCTTGACTGGTTAAAAAAATATCCGGGTAAATTACCCATGAGCCAGAAGGAGCTTGATGATTATTTAAAGGAGCGTAATTATTAAAAAATATTTCAACAATCTACAGTCTACATAAACCTATAACCATGAAAAGTGTATTACAGGAAATCATCCAGAAGAACAAAGAGCGCGAACGGAAAGCGGTTGCTGAAAGGCAAGCAGAAATGGACAGCCCTACAACCGGGGATAACAGAAGAAATTTTCTTAAGAAGACGGCTTTAGGCGGAATGACGTTTGCCGGATTGATGGGGCTCACGTTTGAAGATACTATGGCACAGACTACTTCAAAAGTACAGAAGTCATCGAGTCCTTCTGATTTGAAGATTACCGATTTGCGATATGCTGTTACGGCGGTGATGGGACGCACGGCTATTATCCGGATTGATACAAACCAAGGTATATATGGGTTGGGCGAGGTTCGTGATGGTGCTGATGTGCGCTATGCGTTAATGTTAAAGAGCCGCATTCTTGGAGAGAACCCGTGCAACGTGGAGAAAATATTTAAGATGATCAAGCAGTTCGGTGGCCCTGCCCGGCAGGCGGGTGGTGTGTGTGCTGTTGAAATGGCGTTATGGGATCTGTGTGGTAAGGCGTATAACGTACCCGCATGGCAATTGCTGGGAGGAAGGTATCGAGACACGGTTAGAATTTATGCCGACACACCAGAAGCAAGCAGTCCTGAAGAGCAGATGAAACTCATTAAGTTTCGTACGGAAACACAAGGATACTCTTGGTTGAAGATGGATGTTTCTATTAATGAACTAAAAAATATTCCCGGTACATTAGTGAACCCCAACATTTTTAAAGAAGGCACCAGCCAGTGGCAGGGGGGCTACATGTCGTACGCCAATACACGTCATCCGTTCACCGGCATTCAGATCACTGAAAAAGGTCTGGACGAACTCGCCAAAATTGTTGACAACGTGCGCAGTATGGTGGGTTATGAGATCCCCATGTCAACCGATCACTACGGACATATTGATGTAAACAATTGTATCCGGTTAGGTAAGGCACTGGATAAATATAGATTGGCATGGCTTGAAGATATGGTGCCTTGGCAATACACCGAACAACACAGAACGATCACCGAGGCCTTGGAGACACCCACTACAACCGGCGAAGATATTTTCTTGTTAGAGAATTGTAAAGATCTTATCGATCAACATGCTGTGGATATTATTCATCCCGATTTGGTTTCTTCAGGAGGGCTGTTGGAAACAAAACGGATTGGTGACTATGCAGAAGAAAAGGGAATTGCTATGGCCATGCATCAGGCGGGTACACCGGTTTCTTTTATGGCCAACGTACATTGCGCTGCCGCTACGCAAAACTTCCTCGCGCTTGAACATCACTCGGTAGATGTTACCTGGTGGGAAGGCTTGGTGAAGACTACCGATGGAAGAAAACTAATCGACAAGGGCTATGCCCCTGTTCCGCTTTCTGCTCCTGGTTTAGGAATTGAATTGGTGGACGAAGAAGTGAAGAAACATTTACATGCAAGTGATAAAACTTATTTCGCGCCTACTAAAGAGTGGGATGAAAAACGTTCGCATGACAGAACGTACAGTTAATATTAATTTAGTTTGAATCGTTAACCTGACTTTTGACCAGCGAAGATTTCAAAGATGATACTTCGCTGGTTTTTTTATGCAAGGTGCAAATCATTTATTATCTAGATAAATTTTATCACGGTAATGCTTGATAAGGTGTTCAATATTTAAGAAGTTTAGAAAACCATCCGATCATGACCAAGAAATTATCAAATCAACTTTTTATTGGAGCTGCATTGCTTTTGGTGTTGTTCTTCATACTCACCTATATGGAAAACCACGCGTATGCCGGCTGGGTTCTTATGATATCATTGGTGTGTATTGCCATTGCCTTTCGCGGCTATGAATTGCTGAAAGGATACAGCTACACCATTACCATCTTTGCGGCCGTTACACTTGCTATGTATTACCCGCAATATTTTGCTACCATAGGTGATTTTAAACTTTCTAAATTAATTGTCCCCCTTCTTCAGATCATCATGTTCGGCATGGGCACGGCATTGAGCATTCAAGATTTTAGCCGCGTGCTGCAAATGCCGAAAGGAGTTCTGGTAGGCGTGATATGTCAGTTTACCATTATGCCATTCGTGGGTTATGGCGTAACACAATTATTTTCTTTTCCACCTGAAGTGGCAGCAGGAATAATCCTTGTGGGTAGCTGCCCCAGTGGATTAGCGTCAAATGTAATGGCCTATCTTGCCAAAGCAAACCTTGCGTTAAGCGTAACGCTTACAGCCGTTGCCACGTGCATCGCGCCGTTTGCCACACCCTTCTTTATGCAACTGCTGGCAGGTGAATACATTGAAGTTAATTTTTTATCGATGCTGTGGGACATCACCAAGATTGTTATTCTTCCAGTAGGAGCGGGGCTTATCTTCAATCATTTTCTGCATGGTAAGTTTAAAATATTGGATACCCTTATGCCTTTGTTATCCATGGGAGGAATTGCATTCATCATTGTTATTATTACGGCCGCGGGCAGAGATGGCTTACTCGTGGTAGGGCCACTGTTAATAGTGGCGGTGCTCATGCATAACATTAGTGGTTATTTTCTTGGGTATTGGTTGAGCCGTGCTGTGCGCATGTCGGAAGCGGACTGCCGCACCATTGCCTTGGAGGTTGGTTTACAAAATGGAGGGCTCGCATCAGGTCTGGCATTGTCCATGGGAAAATTGGCTACCGTAGGGTTGGGGCCAGCAGTCTTTGGTCCCATGATGAACATTACAGGTTCTTCCCTTGCTTTGTGGTGGAGGTCAAAACCACCGAAGGAAGATTTAAATTTTTCACCCCCTAATTAAAAACTGCAATACGCGGCTTAAACTTTTGTGAGGTATTGAATAAATCCGGAATAGTGGATTGAACTTTTATTTCCCATCCTGAAGAGTAGTTTGGGTTTTTGATATAATAACCGACTCCCACTTCGAACGAAGGAAACACAAGATTATCATTTAAGAGGCGGGTGCCTATGCGGAGGGCCGGGAAGAATGCTTCACGTGTGAAGAAGGATTGATCTGTGGTGAAGAGATTGGCTTCTATTATATGGTAGGCTGCAAATTGAAAGCCGATCACTTTCCAAGGTAAAAAATATACGGTTTCAAAGGAAAGCGACAGACGTTTGTTGCCCAACGGTAAAAAGCCATTTTCATCTTTCCATTTTCCTTCAAGGCTTATGGTTTGATCAAGAATCCTGTTTAGGCCTGTTATGTATTTACCAACAATAAACTGTCGTATCTGTGTCTTCCTCACTTTCAACAGATCGCTAAAGTAAACGACATTTAATTCCAAAAGGCCATCTTCTTTCTTACCCTTGTTAAAAAAACTTGCTACCGTCCAGGAAGCATTGATATAGCCAAGCGATGGATAATACCTTCCATACGTTCCATTTATTTCACCATACACACGATCGGAAAATTCTCTAAACTCCTTTCCAAATAACAGGCTTACAGATCCGCCAACAGGTACATCTTCTGTTTTGCCAAAGCCAAGTATACGATATCCCTTCATAAAGTTCCGTTCTGTGAAGGTTATGCTGCTGAGGAGGAGTGTTCTGTCGTAGAAAAATGTATTCGTATCACTTTCCACGATCGGTCGGTCGGTAAACTTACTGGTATTGGCACGTGTGGTAAAAATAATGTTCTGTCTTTCTTTTATAGTAAAGGATCGACCCGCCCAGAAATCAAGGCTATTTTCTGTGTAGGGTGTCTCCAGTGTGTCATAGTCTTCGAAATAGTAATTTTCGTGAGTGCGATAGAGCTCTATGCCGCCGGCATATTTTATATCCGGTGTGAAAAAGTCGCGCCCTAAAGCAAGTAGCCCTCGATGACGTAAATAGTTGTTTGTGTACTGCAACTCCCCTTGAAGAAAAGTGCGGGCAAGGTTAGGATCGCGATAGGTTATCTCATAGCCATTGTTAGGAGCCTCTGTTGAATTTCTGAAATACGATATCTGAAGTTGCTTAGCGTAACCCAGTATGTTGATGTCATAGACATCTATTCTGAATTTTTGCATTGAACTGTAATCCCCCGATGCGCCAATGGAGGCAACGTCTTGTGTAACGACTGTAACATCCACCAGTTTGGGTCCTTCCTTTGATGGACTTAAATAGATACGTGCATCACGGAGGGTGATAAACTGCCGGAGAACGCGTTCATTATCTGCGAGCTGATAAGGATCAACGGGGTCACCTACTTCGAAGAGAAGGTTTTTATTAACAATCTGTGCGCGTGTATCACGATGCATCTTATTGACGAACTTACCAAACTTCGAGGTCGCTTTTTGAAGGGTGTCAATTACCGACCCCTCTAATAGATCCACCGCTTTGAAGAGAATGGAATTAATGGTATATCCCTCGTATACTTTAAAAATATCTTCACTGCGGATAATGGGAGTTGTCGTTTTCTCATCGCCACCACTTTGTTTTACCACCAGGTCATAAATATTCTTTCCCAGCTTGCTGTTTGATGCACGTTCTTCCAATGAGTCATAGAATTTCTTTTCTCGTTTTTCAGGATTGATATTTACCTTGATTCTGGCAGCCTCTTCTTCGGTGAGCAACAAAACGGTATCTTTTTTTGCTATGAACATGGTGTCTCTTAAAACCACCTGCATATCTTTTTTTACTTCCACTCTTTTTATCTTTTCATCTTGTCCAAACGATGTGGCAGAGACGATGACGAATAACGAGAGAAGTATAAAGAAAAGTTTTTTCATATGTCAACTCCACCGTGCTAAATCCATGCTACAATTATACTATGCAGCAGCATACTTTTAAAATGATTTGGTATCTCAATGGGGATATAATTCCCCACCTTTATAAACCAGAGCTAATGTATTTCCTTCTTTAACTTATGCCAGGCACTATTTATTCTCTGGCATAAGTTTTACAATAACCCAGAGAAAATTCATTGACTATATATGGCTATCGCAAAGACACTTATAAATGTCGCAGATGTTTTTAGGTTCATTCTTAATTTTTTTAAAAGAGCATTTTCCCCACCGTATGAGGTCAAGGAGATATTAAGGCAGTGTTTTGCTGTGGGAAACAAGTCGTTGTTTCTCATTGCTTTTACATCCTTTCTTGCGGGTATTGTATTTACCAAACAATCGCAGCCATCACTCGCTTCATTTGGTGCCGAGTCCTGGTTGCCTTCATTGGTTTCGCAAGCAGTAGTACGATCGCTTGGCCCGCTTATTACTGGGTTGATCTGTGCAGGTAAGTTAGGCTCCAATATAGGGGCAGAGTTAGGTAGCATGCGCGTGAGCGAGCAAATCGATGCAATGGAGGTTTCGGGCACACGCCCCTTTTCCTACCTGGTAGTGACGCGGGTTATATCTACGACACTTATGTTACCACTATTGGTTATTTATGCTGACGTGGTGGCACTCTTGGGGTCATTTATAATGGTTAACTCTTTTAATAACACGGGTTTTGTATTGTTCTTCAATGAAGTGGCTGGTGCCATTAGTTACCTGGATATTACCTCTTCTATTATTAAGTCAGCAATATTTGGTTTTGCCATTGGTATTACAGGAAGTTATGCGGGCTATTATTCCGAGAAAGGAACTACCGGGGTGGGTAAAGCAGCTAACACGGCTGTAGTCGTGTCGATGATTTTAATCTTCGTAATTGACTTGATTACGTTGCAGTTTTTAAATTTTTTACGATGACCAAAACACAACCGGACGTAATAGATAAGCCCACAACTACGCCTAACAAGGTGGTGGAGATAAGGCACCTGGCAAAAAGTTTTGGCGACCAGGTGGTCTTGAAAGATATAAACCTTGATTTGTTTGAGCGTGAAAACCTTGTTGTGCTCGGTAGATCGGGTACAGGTAAATCTGTCCTTATTAAATGTATGATCGGCTTGCTAAAGCCCGACAGTGGAAGCATCAATGTGCTGGGATATGATGTAAATTCACTCTCTGGAAAAGAATTGAATGAACTTCGGCTTCAGGTGGGATTTTCCTTTCAAGGAAGCGCATTGTATGACTCCATGACTATTCGTGAAAACCTTGAGTTCCCGCTTAAGCGAAACCTGGGAATTTTTGATACTAAGGAGTTGGATGAAATTATCCATACGGCCTTACAGGAAGTGGGATTGGAGAACACGGCTTCCAAAATGCCTTCTGAATTATCGGGTGGAATGAAGAAACGGATTGGCATTGCGCGCACGCTCATTTTAAAACCAAAAATAATTCTGTATGACGAACCCACATCAGGGCTTGACCCCGTTACGTCAATTGAAATCAATGAGTTGATTTTGAAAGTACGTGACATTCATGACTCAGCTTCCATCATTATCACACATGATATTAGCAGTGCTCGTCAAACTTCTGATAGGATAATAGCCCTCATTGACGGTGAGAGCAAATTAGCCGGCACGTTTGATGAATTGAAATCCCTAAATGATCCAGATCTTAAAAACTTTTTTAATTATTAAATACTATGAGAAATCAAAATATAAAATTGGGCGCCTTTGTGTTGGGAGGAATCATCCTTTTCCTTGCTGCATTGTTTTACCTGGGAAGCGAAGGCAGTATTTTCAACAAAACATTTTCTGTATCGGCTATATTTAAAAATGTAGAAGGACTTAAAGAAGGTGACAATGTTTGGCTGTCGGGTGTAAAAATCGGAACGGTGAAACATGTCCGGATTTTTTCTGAAGGAAAAGTTATTGTCACATTATCACTGAAGGATAAACAAAATGAGTTTATCAAAAAGAACGCCACCGCCTTCATCGGATCGGATGGGTTGGTGGGTAATAAAATTGTTGTTATCAGACCTGGCAGCGTTGCGGAAATTATTCATGATAACGATACCATTAATTCATTATCTCCCGTAGACACTCAGCAATTAATTGACTTGGCACAGGAAGTGGGTACCAATGCCCGCGCCGTAACAGACGATTTGAAAGCCATCAGTGCACGCTTAAACAGTGGCCAGGGAATATTAGGAGAGTTGCTGCAAGAAGGTCCGATTTCGGCAGACCTCCGTGCCACCATTGCATCCTTGCGGACTTCAGGGGAAAATGCCAGCGCTGTTACACGGGATGCCAAAAATCTAATACGTGAAGTGCGCAACGGTGACGGGCTGATACCAAAGTTGTTGAGCGATACTACCTATGCGGATAATTTTGATGCTACACTGAGCAACATTAGCACGGCAGGAGAGAACACAAAGAAAATATCAGAAGACCTGCGAGATATGGTCGAAAAGATGAACCGAAATGACAATGCCATAGGTGTGTTACTGGCTGATACAGTCTTTGCAGGTAAGCTCAAAACTACTCTCGATAATGCGAAATCCGCTTCTATCAAGCTGGATGAGAACATGGAAGCACTTCAGCATAATTTTCTTTTGCGTGGATATTTCAGAAGGCAAAAGAAAGAAGAGGAAAAGAGAAAGGAATTGTAATCATGCCATTATCATCACATACATTTTCTATGCACTATGATCTACAACTTAGTGATTATGCTGTGGAATTGATGCCCCAATAATTGAATTAGGCATGACCAGAAATTACGTTTGAATGTTGATACGCAGTTCTTTTCATTTTGGCATCATTCTATCGAAATGGTAACTCGTATAAACCAAATATCAAACACATGAAATCGTATATTATAGGAAGCATCATATTGGTTACCGTTGGCTCGATGATGAGTTGCGATAACAAGGAAAAATTGGCTTTACAACAGAAAGTTGATTCATTAAATGTTCAACTCGCCAACAATGAAGCGCTTGAGCGAAACATGAATGAAGTAGGTATCTTGATTGACTCCATTGATGCTAATAGAAAATCATTGGAATTGAACATGGTAGAGGGTAAATCCAATACAGATCGGGTTGCTCGTTTACGAGAAATCAATTCTTATGTGAAAAGAACAGAATTTAAGATTGCACAATTAGAAGAGCAGGTTAACCAGTCATCTACTAAGTCATCAGCATCGGTTGCTTCTATCAGAAGGTTAAGAAAGGATTTGGAGAAACAGACTAAGGAAATAGTTTCCCTTCAAGAGCAACTGGCTGCTTCGCAAGATGAGAATGTTGCACTGGGCACAAAGATTACCAGGCAAGATTCAGTGATCGCTGTAAAAGAACAGATGATTCAATCAAATGAGACAGACATTGCCTCATTGGAAAAGGTGGTGGAAGACACCAATTTTGAGAACAAGCAGACGGTGGCAAATTTATATTATGAACAGGCAGAAGCCTTAGAGATGGCCGCAAAGCGTACTCAATTTGCACCCAAAAAGAAACGTGAGACTAAGCAAGAAGCTCTTGAGCTTTACAAACTTTCACTTTCATTAGGTAAGGTAGAGGCAGAATCTAAAATCAATGAATTAGATTTATAAGAGTATAGTGCTCTCTCAAAGTATAGCATCTGGTTCCGATTAAATGGGGCGGATGCTATTTCTTTTTAGTATAATTATCAATTACTCTTAATTTATGTACAATTAATTGCAGTTTCTTCTAACCCTGATTTTATGCACACGCCCTAGTCGAATGATGGAAGGATGTCAAATAGTTAATACAAGGTTATGAAAGAGCTTAAATTTTAGGAAGAGACAACATTGATTCTATTTATATATAAACCATGCGTGTTATGCTTAAGAACAGGTTCCAAAATTTTTTTTCTATTCTAAAAGAGACTTTTCAAAAATGGATAGCGAAAGATCCGTTTAAGGACAGTGCTGTCATTGCATATTACACCATTTTCTCTTTGCCGGGATTGCTCGTAATTGTGATAACTGTTGCGGGTTATTTTTATGATAAGCAAGAAATCACTGGCGAGATAACCACGCAGATTGGACGGGTAATGGGGGAGGATACAGGCAAGGATATCGAAGCAATTTTTAAAAAGGCTAGCGAGACGAAAGGTTCTGTTGTGGCTTCTATCATTGGTATTGCCACCCTGCTCTTTGGGGCGACCGGTGTGTTCTATCATGTGCAGCAAATGCTCAATAAAATTTGGAATGTAAAGCCAAAGGAGAAGACGAGGAACAAAATAGTAGAGCTTTTGCGCGATCGTCTTTTTTCATTTGGGTTGATTTTGGTTGTGGGATTTTTGCTACTTGTCTCCCTTTCGATATCAGCAATTTTAAGTGCTGTAAGCGGATGGGTTACCTCTCATCTATCCTCATCTCTGAATATAATTTTTAAACTGATAGATATTATATTTTCCTTGGCGTTGATTACTATACTTTTTGCCGCTATCTTCAAATATCTGCCTGACGTTAAAATCAAATGGCGTGATGTTTGGGGCGGAGCTATTCTCACGGCAGTCCTGTTTGTGTTGGCACAATTTGGATTAGGAATTTATTTTGGAAAAAGTGATCCAGCATCATCTTATGGAGCTGCAGGTTCTATTATTTTAATTATGTTGTGGGTAACCTATGCAGGTCTCATACTTTTGTTCGGTTCGGAATTTACACATGTTTCCATTTGCCGAAAGGGCGAAAAACCAGAACCAACATCCATAGCGGAATCAGTAGATGAAAAAGAAAAATAGAGAAGCATAAAGTAGGAAATTTTAAAAAGTGTTTAACGACCTTTGTTCCCATCGTTAAAATAAAAATATCAGAATCGAAGCTTTTGTATTACTTATCGACATCATTTTATTTCGACAATTAAAATATCTGTCTTCTTGTTGGTAATTTTATTTTTTGTGATTTTGCATTCACAGAACAGAATTATCATTCAGGCTCAACCGGCTAAAATGAAAAATATCGCAAGCCGCTTCAAAGAGAAATCCCAAGCTATTCGATTTGTGTAGGATGAGAAAGACGTGGTGTAAGCACGTATTCAGACCATGTGGAAAAACGAATACACATCTTAGCTTAGCTAGATGTAATTTTTTTCTTTCTGGGAGAATGTGGGAGCCTCACTTGCTACCTGCTGTAACTATTCAACTAATAATTCGAGCCAGAGCAGTCCTATCGGACTCATCGTAATTGTCAACGGCTTAGTGCAGTATTTATTTATAAATATGTTTTGGGAGACTGTTGGATTTGTTGCACCTGCTAATCAAAGATCAACAACGATAAATGCTGTGAATGCATATTCAGGATTATCTTAGTCTAGTTCATCAGGCCTAATTAATCTCTTGTCTGTGCCGTGCTCCCTTTAGTTTTGATAACTCTAGCTTCTATAAACGTTACTATCCACTGGGTGAAAAATAAATAAGAAGAGCCTCTTTAAAAAAAAGGCTCTTCTCTTATGCTCTAGCATGCATTTATTTTATTTATTGTCAACCTTCATAGCAGCATCAAGTCTATCACCTAACTTTGCGCATTCTATCTTGGCATCGGCTGCAGTATTCTTCGCAGCAAGTTGAATTTTACCCCAATTTGTTTCTGCCGCATTGTCTAAATCGGCCAATGCACTCTGCACCTTGTTGCGTTCAATAATTAGGGTTTCCTTCAAAGTTACCAAATCGGCGTTGGCATATGATTTTTCTTCATCCATTTTCTTAGAGATTTTATCAAGCTTGTTGTTGATATCATCACGAACATTCTGCAAATCTTTAGCAATCTCCTTTTTTTCGCTTTGAATGTCTTGCTCTAATTTTTCTTGCTCATTTTCTACTTTGCTTTCTGATGTCTGCGTACAGTTTGTCAAGAGAAAACTAAAGGCGACTACAGATGCTGAAAGAATTAACTTTTTCATAACTATATTTTTTGATATTTAAATGTTGATAAAACATTGAGGGACTAGGGGACTAAAATTTTTCGATCTCCGTACGGATTTCGTCCTTAGTCTTACCCAAGCGGGTTTGCAGGCGTCCCAACAGTTCATCTTCTTTTCCTTCAGCGAAAGTCAAATCATCATCGGTTAATTGACCGTATTTTTGCTTCAATTTACCTTTCACTTCATTCAAGTTACCTTTCATTTTAAGCTTATTCATCTCTTTAAAATTTTAGTTATTGAAACTATCAATCGTTTTTTTTTGATAGTGAATTTTCATTCGAAAATCTAATTACCTTAAAGAAAATAGAATGCCAACCCCATGTGACAGCTTCTACGCTCAAATTAAGCTTGTCAATAATTTAATTGAGTAGTAATGTCCACATCAGGAGGTTTTATCTCCACGGCAGTGGTCATAGTACCTTCATGATTTAACCGGTAAATACTTTATATCCGGGTATGGTTTTGGTTTTATATTTATTGAATGAATTAAAACTTAAACACATAGATTTATGGAAAATCCAGATTTAGTTAAGGAATGCATGGACAGCTGCGAAAAATGCGCAAAGGAGTGTATTAAAAACGCCAACCTTTGTTTAGAAGAAGGGATGGAAGATTGTGCCCGCAAATGCATGGAGTGCGCCAGTGCATGTAATAGGGTTGTAAATGAAGGACTCATTAACACGAATGTTGTTGAGGATTGTATTAATGCGTGTATAGCGTGCGCAGAATCATGTGAGAGCCATGATAATGACCATTGCCAAGAGTGTGCGGATGTATGCCGTACATGTGCAGAGACATGTGAGATGGTTTATTAAAAATAAAACGTTTCCCCTAATATATTCTTTTAAGGGAAACGTTTTTTTATTGTTGGTCTTTGTTTACCTGGAAAGAAAAGCTGAAAACTTCCAATGATTAGCTTCAATGGCTTTAATAAAACCTTTCATCAGACTTTCAGAACCATAGTCTGCATGGCGCGCGCAAACTTCCACCACGGCGTCCATATGTTTTAACAGGATGGTGAAATCATTCACGAGTTCACGTACCATCAGATCAGAAGTCAAGCCTGGGGCGGTTTCTTTAATTTCAGAAAACTCCAGATATTCTTGCAAAGTACTAAGCGGTGTTTCTCCAAAGAGACGGATTCGCTCTGCAATAGCATCAATGTTTGTCACGGCTTCCTTATATTGAATTTCAAATTTTTCGTGAAGGTCAAAGAAGTCTGGTCCTTTAACATTCCAATGATAATTGCGCAACTTTTGATAATGAACAGCATAATTAGCCTGCAATTCATTTAAAGCAAAAGTAATTTCGTTCACTTGCTCATCAGTCCAACCGAGTTTTGCAGGTTTGGCTTTTACTTTTCCAGTGTCAAGTTGGGTCTGTGGGGTATCTTCAAGGTGCTTAGTATTTTCCATAATAAAGATGCTTTAGTGGTTAGTAATTTTTCTAAAAGCGTTGATCATTCTTTGAAATAACCCCGCCTTCTTATCTTCTGAAGCAAGTCCCGAACGAGATTCGTTGGTGCTAAAGTTTTGTTTAGCTTGTGAAGCAAAAGGAGGTGAACCATCTTTGTTTTCCTGCCCGGGGTGTTGACCGAATACCGATGACCATTTATTCATTTGATCTCTCGTGTTTGATGTTGTGATAAAAAGGACTGTACTTTTTTACTGTTCTATTACTGATTAATGAGGGGATGGAAGATGACTTCGCTGTTTCATTACACCCTTTAAAAAACCATATATGTGCCTGTTGAATACCTCTGGGTTATCAATGTTTGATAAGTGCCCTGCTTTCCCTATGGTGTATAATGTAGACCCACTGATTTTTGAATGTATGTATTCTGATTTTGCAATGGGTGTAACAGTATCTTCCTCACCCACCAGTATGAGTGTGGGTATGTTGATGGTAGAAAGCACGCTGCATGTTTCATCACGGTTGGCCAAGGCCATTAATGTCTCGCAAATTATATCCGGCTGACATCCCTCAATAACATTTCGGATTTCTATTATTTCTTTTGACTTTTTATCCATGGTTTCAGAATAAAAGAGTGAAGAGAGAGCCTGATCTGCATATAACTCAAGCCCATTGCTTTGAATCATATCAATTGTTTTGAACCTGTTCTTTTTTGCTTCGGTAGTATCTGCCGCACATTGCGTATCGCAGAGAATTAGGCCTACTATCCGCTCACTAAATTTCTCCATTGCCTTGAGCGCTATGTATCCACCCATTGACAGCCCACAAAGCACAACCTTATCGAGCTCAAGGGCATTCATAAGTTGAAGTAAATCTTCGGCATATTGGTCCATTGAAAACGGTTCCGTTCCAGCCTCAGACGTTCCGTAGCCACGAATATCATACGTAATCACCCGAAACTTATTTCGCAAGGCATCTCGCTGACTACTCCACATGGATTTATCTAACGGGAACCCATGAATAAAAATGACGGGTAAATCACTGTCGTTAAGGTCGTCCGTATAGCCTATACAAATATTCCCTATAGTGATGCTTTGATCTTCTGTAATTTTCATATCGTTTATTTTAACACCTCATATTTTATTGTGCGATATAACCGCCGTCTACATTTAATGTAGAACCCGTTATAAATGAACTTTCCCCAGAGGCGAGAAATATAAAAGCGGTTGCTATCTCTGATGTTTTCCCAAACCTGTTCATCGGGTGCATTCCCATTACTTTTTGTTTGGATACTTCATTTGCATCTAAACCTCCTTTGGCCAGCATTTGAGTTTCAACAAAACCCGGGCAAATGGCATTTACCCGAATGCCTTTGGTTGCATTTTCCAGTGCAGCAGTTTTTGTAAGTCCAATGACACCATGTTTGGCAGCTACATAGCCTGCTGAGCCGGCAAATCCAATTTGCCCCAACACAGACGCCATGTTGATGATGACGCCTTTCTTATGCGTGGCCATCACTTCCAATTCTTGTTTCATGCATTGAAAAACCCCCGTAAGGTTTACACGAATAACATTATTCCAATTGTCATCACTCATTTCGACAAGCGGTTCTGCTTCGCCACCAATACCCGCATTGTTTAACGCCACATCTAGCGTTTTGAATTTTTCGATTGTAAACGCAATCGCATTCTTAATATTTTCTGTTGACGTGATATCGCATTCAACAAATTCGGCTGAACTGTTTTCTGCACGTATTTCTTTAAGTGTAGAATCTAGTGCCACCGACTTAATGTCAGCAATAACAACATTAGCGCCCTCACACGCGGCAGCAATTGCACACGCTTTACCAATACCGGTAAGGCCACCGGTTATAAATACCGTTTGATCTTGTAGACGCTTCATGCTCTATTTTTTAATAAATAAATAAGGTTAGTTGATTTTATCAATCACTTTCGCTTTACGCATAGCATGAAGAATTTGATCCACATATTGTTTGCTCTTTGAAACAATAACGAATTTTATTCCTTCTGCTGTTTCTATTCGCAAGGCATAACGTCTTGGCATAAGTGCCATGAGGGCAATGCCCATAATAGCGGCGCTTACTCCAATTATCATCATCATGTTGGAATAGCTATAATAATGTGGAACAGACAGAGCCGCATACCAAGACGCCGGAATGAAGTGGAATAAATTTTCTGCGATCATAGCCAATCCTATTAACGTGATAAGTAATCCAGGCAAGCGCTGTGGTTTGATAAGTGCAAGTCCAAATGCCGTGATGCCCTTCAAATAGTAGTGAGAACCCTTTACCTGAAGTTCAGATGGCGTAACGACAACATTCCGTCCATCGGTGTATAGAAAATTAGCTTCTTTCATCATCGTAGTGGTTAAGTCAGTGTTTTAACTAAAAAAAAGGATGTTACCCACATAGACGTTGGTAGACATGCCTAATTGCAATGAGTTACGCAACTCTTGTCCCATAAATTCAATGAGGGAATTCGACCTTCAATGAAGGTTTAGTAATTTATATTGTAGAATTAAATACACATGGTGTTCAAAATATAACACACGCTATGTGAGGATCAGGGAGATTGAATTTTGTAAAGAGGAAAAGCAGGTATTAAACTTTAAAGACAAAACCATTTTCATTTTTCAGTTTGTATTTGTCTTGATTAAAGCGATATAGGAATGATCCTTTTCGTGAAGAGGTTTTATCTTTTTCATCTAATTTCTCCAAAATGTCCATCGAAATGATTTTTTTAATGAAGTTTCGCTTATCAAACTGCTCATTGAAAATTTCCTCGTATAGTTTTTGCAATTGCCGCATGGTAAATTTCTCCGGGAGCAATTCAAAGCCAATGGGCTGCACCGAGGCCCTATAACGCAACCTTCTAATGGCAGATTCAACCATACGGTTATGGTCAAATATTAACCTCGGCATTTTAGAAATTTCAAACCAACAGGCGGAATATTGTCTGATCAATTCTTGGTCATGGGTGTCTATGTTGATGAGGGCATAATAGGCAACCGAAATGGTCCTCTCCACCGGATCGCGATCTACCTCGCTGAATACCTTCAGCTGTTCCATGTACACATTCATCAGTCCGGTGAGGCTGTGGAGAACACGAATGGCAGCGTCTTCAATTTTTTCATTGTTTCTTAAAAAACCACCCATTAAAGACCAATTTCCTTTTTCTGGATCAAAGTCTCTTTTGATTAGGAGTAGTTTTAATTCCTCAGCTTGTTGGTCAAATCCAAATATGATGCAGTCCACTGCGGCCAGGAGTTTGTCTTCGTTACTATAGGTGTGCAACATGTTACTATTAGAAAAGCTAAATTAAGCCTACAGACCATTTAAACAAATGTGCTGACTTAAAAAGAACGGTTAGATTCATTTATGCAGCATTAATGTGGTTGCTACTTTGTCCAGTATTGCTTTCTGTATTGCAATGGACTGATCCCATATACTTTTTTGAACTGACGGTTAAAGTTCGAGAGGTTGTTAAACCCACAGCTAAAACATATCTCTGAAACATTCATGGAATTGGCAATTAGCAATTTGGAAGCTTGGCCTAGGCGTACCTCGTTAACAAAGTTGGTGAACGTCTTGCGTGTGCGCTTGCTAAAAAATCGTGAGAAAGAATTAACAGCCAGGTTGACAAGACCAGCGGCTTCCGCTATCTGAATTTCGCGGTGGTAATTGTTTAATACAAAATCGAAAATAACATTGATGCGTTTCGTTTCACTTTCATTTTGTCCTTCTACATGTTCGTTAGAGATGTAGTGAAAATCGCGCGTTAAGGACAACTCATGTAAGATATCGACCAGTAAGAGCCAGCGGCTAAAACCTTTTAGTTCACAGAGCGCATGCATTTTTTTAGCAATGCGTGTATTTGTTTTTCCGATAATATTCATTCCTCGTGTGCTTTTGAGCAAGAGCCGCTTGATCGAATCGGTTTCGGGGATGGAGAGAAATCCCTCACCAAAAGAACGCTCTAAAAAATGAACAACGATCGATTTTGCACGATGACTATTTCCTACTTGATAGTAAATTTCATCATTCCTATACAGGTGGGGTAGTTTGGCACCAATCAGCGCGAGGTCTCCCGGCTTAAATTCGCTGATGTTGTCGCCAATGAACCGCTTGCCCGTACTTTCGGTCACCAGCACGAGTTCATATTCGGAATGAAAATGCAACGGTGTGGGATAGTAGGCATAATCAAAGAACTTCACTACGAATGATTCTTCGGCACCTATAGGTAATCTTTCCAGAACAGGCTGCATGATGTATATATGTCTTTATTTCTATTAAAAACAGATTTAATGATGGTATAAAAGTATCATTTTTGACGGGAATTGATGTAGCGTTCGCGCTACATTCACCTATACCTTTGAGGGAAATAGATTACTGAAATAAGCAGTGTTGTAAAAAAACATGAGGCGATTATGAAACAAAAGAGATTTACTGATGCGGAACTTCAACAATTTGAACGTGACGGATACCTGGTGGTGAAAAATTTCTGCAGTAAGGAAGAAATAAAGCGGCTGATGGATACCGCCCTGGAAGAGAACGGTATTCGTAAGCATGCATTGGATCTGAATGATCAA
>JBBRKB010000009.1:0-22630 GCA_038218385.1 Cytophagales bacterium
TGCTTACGACTGGTGGTATTCGCGGAGGGCAAAAACATATTGGGTGGTTTCAACCGCGTAGTTTCAATATGGGCATATCACGTGAAGTATTTGAGAGAACAGGTGGGTTTCAATTTGATCGTTATGCGGAAGATATTGAATTCAGTATTCGCATGAAGGAAGCGGGATTTAAAGTGGGTCTGATTGCAGAGGCATTTGTTTATCACAAGCGCAGGGCTACATTCCAGGAATTTTATCAACAAGTTTCAAACTTTGGCAAAGGCCGAGCTTTGGTCGGAAAGCGACATCCGTCTGAGGTGAAGCTAACGCATTGGTTTCCGACCCTTTTTACAATGGGCATGTTCGGAACTTTGCTGGTATTACTAGTCAGTAAAATACTTTTCATGATGGGCATGGTTGCCTACGGTATTTATTTTTCAGCAATATTCATCCATGCGTGGTCGATAAACAAAAATGGATGGGTAGCCTTGCTAAGTATTCCATCGGCATTCCTTCAATTAACGGGATATGGAATGGGTTTTTTAAAAGAAAAAACCAGCAGGTAAATCGGCTTCATGGCTCACGATAACCTCCCCCTACCCCCTCTCGAGGGGGATAAGGTTTCTGGAAGTTTGTGGATTGATAAAGATTTAATAAAATAGAAATACGATTGTTTGAAAAACTTGATTAAGTAAAAATTAAGCCTAATCTTCGTAGTGTGTATCAATCCAATAAAAAATGAAATTAGCATTCAGCCCAGTGCTTTTAGTACTATTCCTTTTGATGAGTCCAGCCTTTGCACAGTCCGACAATGATGAATTACCACCTGGTTATTACGTTGTGGTAGGCGCCTATGCCGATACGAAGGAAGACATTGCCATCAACTATGAAAAAAAATTAAACGCGGATGGCTATCAGGCCAGTCATGGTTTTAATTCCAGCCGTAATCTTTATTTCGTTTATCTTAAATACTACACGGATCTGAAGGAATCTATTCGTGGTATGTTGGAGGCACGCAAGAAATCTGTGTTTCAGGATTCATGGGTGCGTGTTGTTCCAGGTGATATAAAAACTCTGGAAGTAGTCAAGACAGAACCTGTACCTACCAAACCAGTTAAAGCTGATGAACCTATTGACGTGGAGGTAGAAGAAGAAAAAATTATTCAGTACGATCCTATAACGTTGGGTAATACGGAAGTGTTTCTCAGTTTATTCAGTTTGGATAAGAACAGGATCATTGATGGTGAAGTCGAAATCATAGATGGCGAAAGATCAAAAACGGTGAAGAGTGTAAATGGAAATGAATACCTGATCTTACCCGATCCGAAAAGTAGTTCAGGAAAAATTATTTTGGTTGCCAAAGTTTTTGGTTACCGAAAAGTGGAGGAGGAATTTAATTACAACCGCCCGCTACCCGACACAACAAAATCGTATGTGGATTTGATGGGAACAACCTTTGTCGTTCATTTTAATATGGTTCGCTACAAGCGCGGTGACAAAACTGCTTTGGACAATATCTATTTTTATAATGACGCCGCTTTATTATTACCAGAATCAAAGGAAGAGCTGAATGGAATCCTTCAGTTGATGAATGAAGATGTGAACTATCGCATCATGTTACATGGCCACACCAATGGCAACTATCGTGGAAAAATTATTACCGCTGGGCCAGGAAAAAATTATTTTGCCATCACTCAGGATTCAAAGTCGGGGTCTGGTTCATCGCAGAAATTATCGGAAGCGCGTGCACAGGTAATCAAAGATTATCTGGTTGACAATGGAATTGATGCCAGTCGAATTGAGGTGAAGGGTTGGGGAGGAAAGCAACCACTGCATGATAAGATGAGCGTCAATGCAAAGAAAAATGTGCGTGTTGAAATGGAGATTTTACAAGACTGAAGATCAAGCTTCTAGCTTCTAGTTGCGAGTGGTGTGAGGATAGGGTGTGTTGGAGAAACTAATTTCTCATAGCTCGCTGGCTAATCCTTTTTCTTATTATCAACTGGTAGCGACTACATGATTTTAAAGAAACTCACTCACACTCACACAGCTAGCAGCTAATAACTAGAAGCTTATTATTTCATATAGCTATCACGTATGGCCTTGAATTCAGATCCTTCTTTCCATTGTGGCCAGGTGCTTTCCATGGCCATTCGTTTGCCCACCAGAAAAAGTAATTTTAAATCTTCGATGCTGCCTTCAAGATCCCACTTGTTTGGGTCGTATTCATCGGATGGTTTGTGGTAATGTTTATCGCGGTATTCACTGTCGAGTTGTTCACCGTATTCTTTTCCTTTCTCTACGAGATCAATGCCGCTGTGTGTGTACAAGGCAGGGATACCAATCTTTGCAAAATTAAAATGATCGGAACGAAAGTAATATCCAGCCGCAGGAGAGGGGTCATTGGTGGCATACCGGTTTACTTTTTTACATTCCTGTCTGAGGTAATCTTCCAGGTCTGATTGCCCGATGCCTACCAACGAAATATCTTTTACAGCACCTTTATTATTCACACCATCAATGTTAATGTTAGCTACGGTTTTTTCTTTTGGGAATATAGGATGCTCGGCGTAGTATGATGAGCCAAGCAGGCCTTGTTCTTCTGCTGTAACAAATAGAAATACTACCGTGCGTTCAGGTTTGGTATTCATGTTCATAAATGCGTTGGCAATTTCGAGCAGGCCTGCTGTGCCACTTGCATTGTCCAATGCGCCGTTGTAAATGCTGTCGCCATCTTCATCGGGCTTGCCTATGCCGAGATGATCCCAATGGGCTGAGTAGATAATGTATTCATCAGGACGCGTGGTGCCCGGAACTTTTGCAATTACATTACTGGATGTATTATAAACCGGTGTGGTTTTTATTTTTGTGGACGCTGTTAACTTCAAGGGCTCTGCACGAAAACCTGGCTTATGTGCTGCTGATAATTTTTCTGTGTAATTTAATCCTGCGGCGTCAAATAATTTTTTCAATGCAGGCAATGACACCCAACCTTCAATCGGACAGGTGGTATTCACAACACCTTTCTCACCCAGGTAAAGCTTGGAGGTATTCCAACTGTTTTGTACTACAGCAAAGGGATAGCTCGCGGGCGCATCATCATGAATCACTAAACAGCCTACGGCACCTTGTCTTGCAGCCTCTTCAAACTTATAGGTCCAGCGCCCATAATACGTCATGGTGTTTCCTTTGAAGAACGTTGAATCACCTGTGCCAAAACCAGGATCGTTGACAAATACTAAAACCACTTTTCCTTTTACATCGATGCCTTCGTAATCGTTCCAATTATATTCCGGTGCTACAATGCCATAGCCGGCAAATACAAGTTCGGCATCTTCTAATGAAGCACCTTCTGCATGTTGCGTCCAAAGAACATAGTCATCAAATCCTTTTAACTCAAATGTTGATTTCGTACCTTTTATCGTCATCATGGAATCTGCCTCACATGTGATGGACACCAACGGAACTTGCTGGAGATAACTTGAATCATTGCCGGGCTCAAGGCCAATGTTCTTCAATTCGTTCTGTAGGAAGTTAAGTGTTTTAGTTTCCCCTTCCGTAAAAGGTTTACGTCCCATGAAATCGTTTGATGACAAAGTCTTGAGGTAAGATTCGAACGTACTTGCGCTGAAAGAAGAGAGTCCATCATGGGCATCATAGGTAGTGCTGGAAGGACTGCAGGCAATAAGCAAAATGACAAATGAAAGAAGCAGGATCAGTGGTCTCATGACGTAATGGTTAAGGTTTAGGATTTCGTGAGTAAAGTAACAAAAAAATAGGGGCACATGTAGCGAATTATTTGGGTATGTATAACAACATTTTGATCATTATGTCCGATTTTGTGCCCTTACCTTATCGCTAAATGATATATCATATCACAACGCAATCACGGTGGCGCGAATTTGAATCAAAGGATTACTTTTCATCGGAATCGTATGCAGATCAAATGTTTATTCACTGCTGTGAGATGAAGCAGGTGCAGGGCGTTTTGAGTCGGTATTTTAAAGATGTAGACAATCTGTTGTTGCTACATATTGATGAGAAGAAGCTGGTAGCTGATTTGAAATATGAAGTCTCAACAGGCCATGAAAAGTTTCCGCATCTTTATGGTGTAATCAATAAAGAAGCCATTGAGCACATTGAAAAAATAATTTAATATGATTATGAATACTACTAAAATGAGATACGCGACTTTCCTTCTGTTCATATTGCTTTTGTCTTCATGGACATACGCCCAGAAGCTTTCCGCTAATGAAAAGAAGCTGGTGCACATTATCGATCAGCAACTTCCCGCAGCATTTACCTTTATCGAAAAGGTAGTGAACATCAATAGTGGAACCTTTAATAAAGAAGGTGTGCGCATGGTGGGTGATCTCTACAAAAAGGAATTGGATGCGATCGGTTTTACAACCCAATGGATTGATATGCCACCCGCTATGAATCGTGCCGGCCATTTGTTTGCAGAAGTAAAGGGAACAAAGGGCAAACATATTTTATTGATTGGCCATCTCGACACGGTGTTTGAACCCGACAGTCCTTTTCAGAAATATCAACTCCAAGATTCTATAGCCACTGGCCCAGGTACGAGTGATATGAAAGGAGGTAACACTGTTCTGTTGTTTGCGCTGAAGGCATTGTACCAGGCGAATTTATTAAAGGACACACAAATTATTGTGGCCATGCATGGTGATGAAGAAAACGCGGGCGATCCGATCAGCATAAGCAGAAAAGCTATCATAGATGCGGCCAAACGTAGCGATGTAGCATTGGCCTATGAAGATGCAACAAAATATGATCAGGTGACCATTGCGCGCAGAGGTTCTAGTGATTGGAAACTGGTAGTACATGGTAAGCAGGCACACTCATCATTAATTTTTAGTGATGATGTTGGTGCCGGTGCCATCTATGAAGCATCCAGAATTCTGTATCGGTTTTATTCCGAGTTGCCAGAGGATCTGTTGACATTCAATCCGGGTTTGATTGCCGGAGGAACAAAAGTATTTGTCGATTCTACAGGAACATCCGGCACCACATCGGGAAAGGATAATATCATTGCCAACACGGTGATCGTGCAAGGCGACTTGCGTTTTATTTCTGAAGAACAGAAAGCAACGGCGCGGAAAAAAATGCAAGCTATTGTGGCAGACCATCTACCGAACACATCAGCAGAAATAACCTTTGGCGATTCTTATCCTGCCATGCCACCAACCGATGGCAATATGAAGTTGTTGAACCAATACAGCAAGGTAAGCATGGACCTGGGCATGGGTGAAGTAAAACCTTTCGATCCCGGCAAGCGCGGTGCTGGCGATATTTCTTTTGTGGCACAATATGTTGATGCACTGGATGGCCTAGGTGTAGAAGGCGGTGGAGGTCATTCGCTTTCAGAATATATGGGCACTAAAACAGTAGGGGATCAGATTAAACGGACTGCGCTTTTATTATATAGGCTTACACGGTAAGCTACTTTCTTAAAGAATCTCAGGTCAATTATGTCTTGATATTGTTGCTTTCAATTCATCTAATTTTTTTTAATATAAAAAGAACAGGCATCCCGTTCAGATGCCTGTTTGTTAGGTTTACTTATACCCCCACTTCGCCATTTGCTCAAGGTCTGCCTTAATGCTATCAATAGGTAATTTTCCCTGATACGATTCTTGCTCTACAATGAAATGAAGGCTACCCGCTGATTTACATAGATCAATCACTTCTTTCACAGGCACAATACCTGTTCCTAAAATGGTGCTTTCATGTTTTCCATTGGCAACAATTTCGTCTTTGACATGTATCGAGGTGAACCGTCCGGGATATTTTTTCACTACCTCCAAAGCAGTAGCACCACCTTCATACAAATTTCCAATATCCAACTGGTGAATAACAAGATCCGGGTCGGTATTTTTTAGGATGATATCATAGACTGTTTCATCGCCAAACTTTTGACTAAACTCAAAAGCGTGGTTGTGGTAGCCGAATTTCATTCCGGATTTTTTACATAGCGCACCACTTTTGTTGAAAACTTCCATGTAGCCCTTTAGGTCATCGGCATTTTTTCGGAGGCTTTCATCCAGCCATGGACTTATCACAAATTGCTGGCCTAGCACGGCAGCATCTTCTACCGTATATTTCCACGCATCGGTAAAATCTTTTTTATCAGCATCGTAATGATTGGCGGTCATAACCGTATGTCCGCTCGGCATTTTAAGTCCCAGATCATTCAGTATTTTGCGAAACTCCTGTGCACGGTAACCGTAAAACTTCCGGTCTACATAATTGGCGTGCTCTACATTTTTGTAGCCCATCTTCGCTACCGCCTTCAAAGTGCCCAGGGGATCCGCCTTCATTTCATCCCTCACAGAGTAAAGTTGGACTCCTACCAACGTGGGTTTTGCATGTATGCCAAAGGCTTGCTGAGAAAGGAATGCTGCGCCCGAGGCCATTGTCATGCCGTGTTTTAGAAAAGTTCTTCTTGTGGTTTTCATTTTCGTAAATAGTTGATAAAATAATGAAATCAATTTTTAATGTAATCACCTTGATACTCAAAACCAAGCAGGTTTTTATGAGAGGTAAATAATTTCTTCATTGTATTACATGAAGTAAAAGAGTATAATGTGCCAAAATTTGTTTCGCAAAAGAGCAATCTTTTGCAAAACTAAACGATGAACCTGACCTGTGAACGCACTGAAGCGCCTTCTTTACCCTGATGATCTGCCAAAGAAATTTGGACGGTTGGTATACCTCACCAACCTCTTGGCCTGCATCATGGGTATTCTCACCTTGGGCTTGTTGGGCATCCTTATGTTTTTGTTTGGTTACACACTTACCACCGGCTACGTTTTGCTTGTGGCTATTTTGTTCTTCACCGTACCGATTATAAACGAGTATTATAGTTACCATGTTGGGCGCATTTTCTTTTGTTCCATTCCAGTATGGCTCACCATGTTTATTACGGTGTATTCAAAAATTGCAGGGCCTCATTTTACCTATATTGTTTATTTCGATAGCCGCTATATTTTACTGGCAACGGCGGTTTTGCCGGGCTTGGTTTTCCGATTGGAAGAACGGAAGCAGTTTCTCTTTTGCCTTGTACCTATTTTTGTTTTCATAATCTTTTTTGATCCTATACATGAACTCTTTGGGGTAGGTTTTTTCCAAAGGGGTTTTAGCGCCTATTCGTACTACTATATTAATTACATTGTCATTATTTCGTTTTTGATCCTGCTGTTTGGGATTTTTTTACTTCGCTCTGTTATGGAGCGGGCGCAACGCGAACTTGAAATTCGAAACCGGGAACTTCAGGATAAGCAATATGAAGTAGAAGCGCAACATGAAGAACTTCTTCAACAGCAGGAGGAGCTGATTACCAGTCGTGAAGTAATAGAGCAGGCAAACATTACCATCACCGAGCAGCAACGAAAATTAGAAATATACAACGCAAGCCTGGAGCAACAAGTCAATGAAAAAAATAAGGACTTGCAGCACACGAATCAGGAATTGGTGAAACATAATAACGAACTTGTTCAATTTTCCTATACGGTTTCACATAATTTGCGAGGTCCTGTTGCTCGGTTGCTTGGACTTAGCCAGTTGTTGAGAGATGCTTCTTCTAATGAGGAACGGAAGCAAATGGAAGAACTAATTTTGAACTCTAGTGTGGAGTTGGATGAGATACTGCACGACCTGAGTATTATTATTGATATTCGAAATGAAATATATCGCGTTCGTGAAAAAATAGTATTAGAGGAAGAATGGAAGAAAGCCATTGGCCTGTTGAGTGGCAACATAAAGCCAGAGTATTCTATTGATGTGGATTTTTCAGATGCGCCATACATGTATGGAATCCGGCCGATGGTTCAAAGCATTTTTTATAACCTGGTGAGCAATGCCATAAAGTATCAATATCCTAACCGCGATTTGAGAGTAAAAGTGAAATCCTATCCTATCTCATCCTCAAAGACAGCCATTGAAGTATCCGACAATGGATTGGGGATCGATATACCCCGGCATGGTGATAAACTTTTCAAACTTTACAAGCGCCTTCATACACATGTGAGCGGAAAAGGTCTTGGGCTTTTTCTCGTAAAGACTCAGGCGGAAGCAATGGGTGGCGAGATAGAGGTAAAGAGTACGCTGGGCATCGGATCTACATTTCTCATTGTGTTTACCCACCCTGAAGCTGTGGGGCGTCAGGTTTTTTTCGAAAGTGAAGCGGCACAATTATATTACGATGCCAATGCCAACATTACTGTGGTGGTATGGAAAGATAATGTTACCAGCAAAGGCTATCGCCAAACGTGGGAAGCTGTACTTGATTCTTTAAAAATTCATTCCATAAAATCCTGGATTGCAGATCAACGCAAACAGGGTCCGGTGGCAGATGAAGACTTCCAATGGTTTTTAAGCAACATTGTGATGGAAGGAATAAAGCTTGGATTGAAACGTGTCGCTTCCATCAACAGAGCCATTGGCGTTCCGAATAATTACTTTCCTCGCTTGAAAATAATGGAAGTTAACCTTCCGATCGATGTTAGTATTTTCCACTCTATGGAAGAGGCCACCGAATGGATACTGAAAGAAAATCAAAAAAAAGAATAAGCTGATTAATCCTGAGTAATCTCTATTTCAATCCGGTCGTTTAATCTTGCGCTGTTGCTATTTTCGCCTACCAACATATCCATGCCACCCCAGGCAAATGTTTTGATACGCTTTTGGTCTATACCATTTTCCATTAAGTAATCTTTTACAGCATCAGCACGAAAGGATGATAGTTCTTTAGCGGATCCCGGTCGTTCGTCTGATCCTTTTATATCAAAATAATTTTTGGGATTTCCCAGAGCGATTATCCTGCGGCTATGATTGCCATTACAATGTCCATGTATTTTGATCTCGTAGTTTGGATTGGCGTTCATCATGTTTGCCAGTTCATCCATTTCTGTTTTGGATTCTTTTGTCATTACCACGGCATCCTTAAAAAATGAAACATGGTACATTACCGATGCGTCTCCCTTCTTCAGGCGCACAAGTTTGTAGGGAACTATCCACGCTCCATTTTCATCTTGCGTAACGTCTTCCATGCTCGCGGGATTTGAATAATCGATGTACTTGGTTATTTGCTGATAACCAAAAATGCCACACACAATCGTCATAAGGTTGGTTTGATTCGGACGTAAAACATCTGTGTATTCATTGGCTTTATACGTTGCCAGATCCCTGCCGACAGCGAGATCTACATAATGTAACTGACCGGGAACGACATGGCCTTCATCATCAGTAATAGAAAAGATAAAATATTTACCCTTTGGTGTAGTGGGCGTTTTAGCAACTGACATAGAATCTATAACAACGGGGATCTCTTCTTCAACTACTACCTCCACTGAATCGAGTTGGGTTTCTACAATAGGTTCTGGTTCTACTACTGCTGGCTCCGGAATTACTATAGGCTCTTTCGAAAGTTGTGTATCATTTCCTAAAAAACCTGAAAATACCCAAGCTTCATTGAATTCTGTTTCCTTCCGTATTTTGTTCATACGGGTAAAGGCTTCTTTTTTATCGGCTGTTTTGAAGACAAACACATAGTTTAGGTTTCGTTTTTGATAGAGTAGATAGTTTGCTTCAAGGTATTTGCTTTGTGCATAACCAGTGTATTTAATGGCATTGCTTTCTTTTGCGAATACACCGATAATCACGTAGTGATTTTGGCTAAATGCCGCAGAGGCAATGAGCAGAAGCAAGGGAAATAGTATAGCTTTTTTCATTCATTAGGTTTAATCTGACATTTAAATTACAACGAAAGATTCAAATAGCAATAGGGTAAAGAAATGGAGGCCAGGTTTTTTATGCATGAGGATTTAGAATAGTCGAAAGATTGGGATCATCTGATGGTTTTATTTAACCTTGTAAATTAAATCAGGCGATGCTGAACACATTGATAAAAGGTATAAAGTACCTGCTCATTGGAATCGTTTCCATTATCGGACTCATCTTGTTGTTCGTTCTGGTTAGCATAATTCCCTTAGACAGGACACCTTACAAAGACCGCCCTTCCTACACAGAGATGCAGCGCGTGCTTCAGACATTAGATACCTTTTCTATTCCACAGCCTGTCCATCATTTCTATTCAGGATTTTCAAAGGAAAATATTACGCCACCCTTTGTCACTTCTATTGCAGGGGTTGGTTTACGAAAATTAAAATACACCGCTGTACATGATTCAATCTATGCGCGTTGCATTGTGATTGACAATGGTACACATCCCATTGCCCTAGTCTCTTTGGACATGTTGATCTTTCCGCCAAAACTAAGAGATGCGCTTGAAGTTAAACTTCCTTCTGTTGGCTTTACATTGGAGAATACGTATTTGTCTGTGACACACACGCACAGCAGTATTGGTAATTGGGGCGAACACCTGGTGGGCGAATTATACACAGGACCTTATGAAGAGAAGTTGATAGACTTTTTAAGTGATAGAATTATTTTAGGTATAAAAAAGGCAAACGGTGATAAGCAATCATCCGAAATAAAAATTGGATCGGTGGCTGTTCCTGATTTGCTGTTTAATAGACTGGCGGATGAAGCGGGAACAATTGATTCCATTCTGCATATCATTGAAATAAAACGTGAGGATAGTACCTCGTTGCTACTGACAAGTTTTACAGGTCATGCTACGTGCGCCACCGGCAGCAATACAGAACTCTCTCGTGATTATCCTGGCGTACTCGTTGATCAACTGGAAGCTAGTGGATACACGTTCGCCATGTTTATGGCCGGCGCAGTGGGAAGCCATGGATGTAAGCGAGGTGACAGCGGCTGGGAGAAAGTGAACAGCGTAGGATTGTATGTGGCAGAAAGATTATTGAACCATAAGGATAAGTTAAAGACCGTAAGCGATTCAGCATTGGCCATGATACGTATACCCTTGTCATTGGACGAACCTCAATTAAAAATTTCAAAAGATTGGCGTGTGCGTCCCTGGCTTTATCGCGCCTTGTTGGGTGAGTATCCATCATACCTTACGGGTTTGCGAATAGGAAACCAGATCATGTTGGGAACGCCATGCGACTTCTCTGGTGAACTTACCAGTCCTTTTTATGAGAAGGCTTCTTCAAGAGGTTTTGAAGTAATGGTAACGAGTTTCAATGGTAGCTATGTGGGATACATTACCCGTGATGAGTTTTACGATCGTGACCATTATGAAACACGCCTTATGAATTGGTACGGCCCCGGGAATGGCGCTTACTTTTCAGGCAACATGATGCACCTGATGGACGTCCTTACGAAATAATATTTTTTCTTCTTCATGATAAGTGAATATCCGGTCCTTGCCATTATACCTGATCTGAAGAAATCACTTTCCGATCACAACATTGCTGTACTTCAAGCGCCACCCGGTGCCGGCAAGTCTACCGTGCTGCCACTTGAATTGATGAATGAACCCTGGCTGAACGGAAAGAAAATAATCATGCTGGAACCTCGGAGACTGGCAGTACGATCGGTTGCAGAGAGGATGTCATCAACTTTACAACAATCAACGGGAAACCAGATTGGTTATCGGATGCGTTTTGAAAATAAGATTTCCAATACAACACAAGTTGAAGTGGTGACGGAAGGAATCCTTACACGCATGATTCAAACGGACAATGCCTTAGAAGAGGTAGGCATGATCATCTTCGATGAATTCCATGAACGAAATTTGAATGCCGACCTGGCGCTGGCATTAAGCCTGGAGGTTCAACAACTTCTTCGTAACGATTTGCGCATACTGATTATGTCTGCCACGTTAGATACCATCAGCTTATCCGAACGCCTCGGTAATGTACCCGTCATCGCTTCACAAGGCAGACAATTTCCTGTTGACATTATATACACTCATCAAGAAGACAAGACAGCTCACCTTCACACTGTAGTCGCTAAAGCCATTCGCGTGGCGCGCAAAGAACAAGAAGGCGACATACTGGTTTTCTTACCTGGTGTATTTGAAATCAATAAGACGATGGAGCTTTTGGAGCAGATGAGTCTGCCGGATTTGATTTGCCCTTTGTATGGTGACTTACCTTTTGCTAAACAACAGGAAGCCATCACGCCAGCTGCCAAAGGTAGAACGAAGATTGTGTTAGCGACTTCCATCGCAGAAACATCGTTGACCATTGAAGGAATAAAAACTGTAATTGATTCCGGTTATTCGCGCGTGCCACGTTTTGATCCGCGCAGTGGTCTTACCCGATTGGAAACCATACGCGTTACAAAAGATGCAGCTGACCAGCGTGCAGGTCGCGCAGGACGTTTAGGTCCCGGTGTTTGCTATCGCTTGTGGACACAAGCCACTCAGCATAATTTAATTCAACATCGCACAGCAGAAATAATGGAAGCGGATCTGGCTCCCATGGTATTGGAGTTGGCGCAATGGGGAACAAAGGATATAAACGAATTGCTGTGGATCACACCGCCACCGTCTGGTAACTTAAGTCAAGCGTGGGAGTTGCTCCAACAGTTGGATGCCGTGAAGGGCAGCACCATTACAACACGAGGAAAAGAAATGGCTTCACTTCCTACCCACCCGCGCCTTGCCCACATGTTGATTGAAGCGCGCGAACATACATTGGAAGCACTTGCCGCGGATGTAGCAGCTACATTAGAAGAACGCGATCCTTTGCCAAAAGAATCGGGTGCTGATTTATCCCTTCGCATTCAAATGTTGAGAAAGTGGAGAGCGGGAGATAATGTTGCTGGAAATAGAAATGTATTCGAACGAATAGAAAAGCTATCGAAAAACTGGAGACGAATGTTTAACGTCTCAGAAGACAACACCATGGTGGCGGATGATAAGGTAGGGTTTCTCATTGCCGCTGCGTACCCGGAAAGGATTGCACAGCAATCAACACCTCATGGTGAACGCTACACACTTGCCAACGGACGCTCAGTAAAATTACCAACTCATGATGCCCTCACACGCGAGAAGTGGCTGGCGGTCGCCCACCTTGACGGAGGCAAAGGCGAAGGTAAAATTTTCCTGGCCGCGCCTGTGAATGAAAATGACTTGCGTGCACTCTCACATGTTCGCGAAGTTATTCGGTGGGATGATACAAAGAACATGTTGGTAGCCGCGCAACAAGTATGCATTGGCAATTTGGTATTGCAAAGTAAACCGCTTCCGAGTATTCCAGAAGAAGAAAGATTGCGCGTGCTGTGTGATACCATTCGGGATAAAGGATTGTCCATGATTGGGTGGAACGATACGCATGACCAATGGAGAAATAGGATAGCGAGTCTGCGGCTATGGCGACCCGATGAGCCTTGGCCCGATGTGCAAGAAGCCGAGATGTTGAAAACACTAGAGCAATGGCTTGGCCCCTTCATCACCAACGCCAATAAGTTAGCAGACTTCCAACGACTCGACCTGATGAGTGTGCTGACGAGCAGTGTGCCGTGGGATTTACAATCGGCTATGGAAAATCTTGCACCTCCCAATATAAAAGTACCCAGTGGATATCTCATCCAACTTAAGTATCATGATGATGGAAGCGACCCCGTGATGGAAGTCAGGTTACAAGAGGTGTTTGGTTGGTTTGAAACCCCAACGGTTAATGCGGGCAGAACTAAAATCAGGATGCATTTACTTTCACCAGGGTATAGGCCGGTGCAGGTAACACAAGACCTGCAAAGCTTTTGGAAGACTACGTATGCTGAGGTGCGAAAACAATTACGAGCAAAGTATCCCAAACACTTTTGGCCCGAAGATCCCTTTAATGCTGAAGCGGTGAGAGGTGTGAAGCGCAAGCCACGGTAGGTGGAACGAACGATGGGCATAAAAAAAACCGCCTCGAATTTCGAGGCGGTTTTTGCTTTTAACATTTGGGAATAACCCCTAATGTTATTTCTTCTTCTTAGCAACTTTCTTCTTTGCTGCTTTCTTAGTTGCTTTCTTTGCAACTTTCTTCTTTGCAACTTTCTTAGTTGCTTTCTTTGCAACTTTTTTCTTAGCTGCCTTTTTTGCTGCTTTCTTTGCCATAGCGTTTAAAAGTTTTAGTTAAACATTTTAATAATAATGGTTTGAAATTAATACAAAGAGTTGTAAATACCAAAAAACGATTCAGAGATTTATTTTTCAGACATACTTACTGCACTTCGTTTATGTTCCTTCATGTTAGAGTCGCGTTCGTTTTTTCATTCATACTTTTTTACTTTTTAACCTTACGTAATCATCGTGATGGAATAATGAAAAGCATTTTCGTTAAAGAAATTTTTATTCAACAACCTCACAATTGACTTGCATTCGCAGATTTTTACATCAACAACACTTCTTGACGACAACATGATGACAACAAGATCACAAACTGTTTTACGTTTTGAAGATCATGGAGTCGTGCAAAAACAATTTGAACTTAAGGGTGAAAGTGTTGTAAGTTTTTGTTCTGTTTAGCCAAAAAAATATTTTACTCAAAGACAGAAATTTTGAATGATTTTATCAATTTTTTCTTGAAAGAGCAGACAACATGCTTTTGGTTTGTAATTTTTTGGACATTGAAATCGTCATGTTCTTCGTTACTCCACAATGTTTGTGTGGTTAAAATTCCCTGTCTTCCGACAGGCATGTGCCCATCAAAAAAAAATAAGACAACGTATAGAATCCCCATGGCCTACCTTCATCCGGAGGAATGATAATAAAGTAGGAGGTGCCGCGTGCCGATTAAAAACAAATTATTAAGACGTAAAATGATATTAACATTGCTTAATTTGTAGAAGACATTACCGTATGATAACCGAGAAACAGATTCATATTCTTATTGGATGTGCCGATGCGCGTGACTTAAGCCAGGTGCAACTCGATGTGATTGAAAAAACCCGGAAGGAATTTTACGATCACGGAATAGAAATTGACCACCATGTTATTCGTGCCGCGGGTTCTTTTATTACGCCCGACATCGTCATGGATATTAAGCGGACGTTTGAGCAATCCCAGCGCAGTAACACGTTGGATGTTCCGATCGGTTATTTTGTGCATATTCAAACCCATGGCCACCTTACCGAGGACTCTACTTCGGATTACATTAGTCACGTACACGAGTTGAAAATTGTGGATGGTTCGCCACTCAACTGTGGAATGCTCAATGCTTCTACAGTGGGGGTGGAGATTGAAAAATTTCTGGTAGAGACCAAGCCCACCTTTGAAGTAAGGGGTAAGAAGATCAATATCACCAATGATACAAAAGTAAAAGAATTGCTACGAGAGGTGTATGCCTATGAAGGATATCTGGCGGGCGATTGGATATCCAGCATCGATTTGCTGCGTACCCATCCGCGCCATCAACGCACCATTCTTGAAAAAGCCATCACCAGTGATTCTGAATTGAAAGTATTGAATATTAAAATCACCTGCGGCATTCAAGATTATGCTTTGCATTCGCTGATCCGTGTGGATGATGGAGAGCCGAAGGTCGCCTTTTGGGATACCGTTCAAGAAACGATTAGAAAAAATGTAAGCAACGATCGTCACTTGAAGGAAACACTGATCCAACAATCGCTACAACAGAAACCGTTGGCGGGATTGCTCTGCCTTACCGACCCACGACAAACATCAAGAATTCTTGCGGCTGAATATTATATGAAAATGAAAGGTGTGAAGCACAATGGAGAGTATTCACCCAATACTATTTTTAACATGACGGGAACATCATTTGATATTCCTCACACACCCTTTGGACCGTATGTAATAGCCGGATTTTTCTATAGTGTAAAGTATCTTGGCCTTACCGATCAGATGGTGATGGGATATGATGTTGAGCAAACTAATCGCATGGCAAGGAAAATTAAAAATGATCCTATCATGAACCTGATCGTGGAAAAATTTAAGGTGAACCTTATACACATCAATCATTCTGAACTCGCACTGGGTATTTGACCTTGTTAAAAAATGTCGATAGAGCCACTTGCTAATTCCATTCAAGAAATAAAAGTATCCGTAGATGCTGTGGTCTTTGGCTACCGTAAGGATGACGGCATTTCTGTTTTACTAATAAAGCGCAAGTATGATCCGTTCGTGAAAATGTGGGCATTGCCCGGCGGCCTTGTAAAGGATGATGAATCACTGGAGGCTGCTGTTCATCGCGAACTGCATGAAGAAGCTGGCATGGATGTGCAATATCTCGAACAACTTTATAGTTTTGGAAATCCCCAGCGCGATCCGCGAAACCGTGTTATCTCCATTGCATACTTCGGATTGATTAAACCTGAATTGTATCAGCTTTCGGCTAGCACGGATGCAGAAGATGTTGGATGGTTCAATCATAAAAATCTTCCAACACTGGCTTTCGATCACGCGCGGATTATTGATGTCGCCTTCTCTAGGTTAAGGGGAAAAATTGCCTACGAACCCGTTGGCTTTGAATTGCTCGATCCTAAATTTCCTTTTTCTGATCTGGAAGAACTCTATCGAATATTGTTGGATCGGGAGATTGACCGTAGAAATTTCCGAAAACGGATTATGAGCCTGGGAATAGTAGAAGAACTGGATGAAACTATTCAGCGAAAGTCGGGGAGGCCTGCGCGACTCTATCAATTCAACAAGAGCCGATACTTTGAACTGAAGGATCGAGGGTATAATGCTGATATCTTTTATTAAAGTTGATTTCGTCTCCCAGCTATGAAGGTGTGCCCCAGATTTTCAGAATGGATCCAATTTCTGTGAGCTACCGTTTTCGCACTCTATATATATAGACACAAATGCACTTTGCGTAAAATAGACACAAATAATTCTTGATTTTACCAACCTTAGATATATATTTGCGTATATAATACACAAATAGGTTTTATTAAAAACACAGATTATGAATCCAATAGGAGTTATAGTTGCCCGGTTTCAAACACCCTACCTGCATGAAGGCCATAAGACAATCATCGATCAGGTAAAATCACAGCACAATAAAGTAGTGGTAGTCTTGGGAGTATCACCCGTGTTGGGTAGCAAAAAGAACCCACTTGATTTTCCTACTCGCGAAAAGCTGTTGAAGAAAACATATCCTGATGTAGTGGTGCTTCCACTTTCTGATCACCCGTTGGATACCAAGTGGTCGTCTAATTTGGATAGTCTTCTCTCGAATACATTTCCAGGTGCAGGCTTTGTGCTCTATGGTAGTCGCGATAGTTTCATTCCCTATTATTTTGGAATGAAGAAAGTGCAGGAGCTTCCTGAAAATGGAAAGCACAGCGCTACATTAATTCGTCAGCAAATGAGTGATCGTGTGATGGATGAAGAAGCATTTCGAATCGGAGTCATCTACGCCTATGCGAATATGTACACGAAAGTTTACCCCACGGTTGACATCGCTCTTTTTAGAAATGATCGAAAGGAAATGTTGTTAGGCAAAAAGGAGATTGATCAAAAGTGGCGCCTACTTGGAGGATTTAGTGATCCCACCGATGCTACATTTGAAGAAGCTGGTTTGCGCGAATTGCATGAAGAATGTGGGCCGATAGTATGTAGCCCAATGAAGTATGAAGCATCCATGCGTGTTGATGATTGGCGCTATCGTCATGAAGAGGATAAGATCATCACCACCTTGTTTTCAACGGATCTTATTTCCGGCGAGCCAAAGGGAAGCGATGACATCCAGGATGTCTCCTGGTTTACAATGGAGGATGTTGCCAAAATGCAGGAAGATAAAATGTTGGCACCGGAGCACAAACCTCAATTCGATTTATTGATTGGCCGCTACTTAAAATAAAAAAAATCGCTTCTCCGGAAATAGTTTTCAGTAAAAACAGTGATGTTTAAAAATTTAAATCTTAATGAAATGAAAAATTTGATTTTGTTAGCCGATGCATACAAGTATTCACATTACAAACTTTACTATCCGGGCACTACCAAAGTATATTCCTATTTAGAAAGTCGTGGAGGTGAATTTGATGAAACCGTATTTTATGGCCTTCAATATTTTCTCAAAGAATATCTTCAAGGCCAGGCCTTTACGAAAGAAGATTTAGACGAGGCTACTCCCATTTTAAATGGAGTGTTCGGACGTGACGCTGTTTTTAAAAGAGAGAATTTTGAATACATACTGAAAGCGCATGGTGGCCGCCTTCCTGTAAAGATCAAGGCAGTGCCAGAAGGAACACCTGTTCCAGTACACAACGTGCTCATGACGATTGAGAACACAGATCCAAAATGTTTTTGGCTTACCAATTTCCTGGAAACGTTGCTCATGCAAGTGTGGTATCCCGGTACTGTGGCAACCTTGTCTCGGGAAATAAAAAAAATAGTGGAACATTACTACAACCTCACAGCGACAGAAGCATCCAAGGCGGGAATAGACTTTGTGCTAAACGATTTCGGTTTTAGAGGTGTGAGCTCTGTGGAGAGCGCAGGCCTTGGAGGCTCTGCACATTTAGTCAACTTCCGCGGAAGCGATACGGTGTTTGCTTCTGCCTTTGCACAACGATATTATAACACTACGCATGTATATGGTATGTCTGTTCCGGCAACAGAGCACAGCATAATGACCTTGTTAGGAAAAGAAGGTGAGCGCGATGTGATGGCCAACGTGTTGAATGCATATCCCAATGGAATTTTGTCAGTTGTTTCCGATTCCTATAATATCTTCAATGCAGTGGGAGAGTTGTGGGGAGGTGAATTTAAAAATCAAATTCTAAGCCGCGATGGTGTGCTTGTCATTCGCCCCGATAGTGGTGATCCCGTTGCTACTTTATTAAAAGTGTTCAACATCTTGTTTGAAAGGTTCGGCTTCACAATGAATAACAAAGGATATAAAGTATTACCACCTCAGGTTCGCGTGATACAAGGCGATGGAATTGAATACGCATCCATAATAAAAATTTATGAAGCATTGGTTCAACACAACATATCAGCGGAGAACCTGGTGTTGGGAATGGGAGGCGCTTTACTACAGAAAGTAAACCGAGACACGCAGAAGTTTGCCCTTAAATGTTCTTATGCTGAAGTGAATGGTAACGCCGTTAATGTAAGCAAGTCACCCGTAGAGCTAAATGAAAGCGGTGAGATGGTACCATCTTTTAAAGTATCCAAAGCCGGGCGTTTGAAATTGATTCGTGAAGCAAATGGCTATGCCACTGTTGGCGAGAACACGCAACCGGAAAAGCATGATGAATTGGTAACCGTTTTCGAGAATGGTGAAATCAAAAAAGAATATACATTTGAGCAAGTACGCGAACGTGCTGCAACCCTTAAACTGGTAAACGCCTAAAATGGAAAACGGATTTAAATTGTATTGCACACCTACATCACAAGGACTGGCAAAACGCATAGCGGATGAATTGTCTACCGACCTGCACATGATTCATACAGAGCGGTTTGCCGATGGTGAATTGTTTGTGCGCTATAATGAAAGTATTCGTGGTCAGGTAATATTTCTCATAGCCAAAGTACACATGCCCTATGAGCATCTCATGGAAATGATGTTGGCCATTGATGCCGCCAGACGATCATCAGCACGAGAGGTTAATGTTGTTATTCCATACCTTGCCCATAGCAGGCAAGAGCGGAGGGATGGTGAACGCACAGCAGTGTCTGCACGCATGGTGGCCGACATGGTGCAGATGGTAGGAGCAAACCGCGTCATCACGTTAGACCTTCACAACAATGCGATAGAAGGCTTTTATAAAATTCCATTGGATGCAATTTCTTCACTTCGGTTGTTTGTCGATCACATTCAATCATTGCAGCTTGATCACCTATGCTTGTGCAGCCCGGACTTTGGTGGCATAAAGCGCATCAAGAATTATAAAAAGTATTTTGAGTCTGCCGACATTGCTGTCATTAACAAAGAAAGGTTAAAGGCCAATCAGGTATCGCACATGGAAATTATTGGTGATGTGAAAGGACGCAATGTTATACTTATTGATGATATGATCGACACGGCTGGCACGTTGTGTACTGCTGCTGATCTTATTCTGGAGCAAGGTGCCTTGTCTGTCCGTGCGTATTGCACACACGGAATTTTAAGCGGTGAAGCCCTAAGCCGAATTGAAAAATCGGGATTGACCAACGTGTTTATAGCAGACACCGTGCGCGAGGAAGTGAGTTCTGGTAAAGTCCAAGTGATTCCTTCCGCACCGTTACTTGCCAGAGCGATTCAGGTTTTAATGAACAATCAAAGTCTTCGGGAGATATAAGATGATAGCCAAAGTGATCAGCCGATGTGTAGCCAGAGCAGCCTCCAAGGGATGGGAGAAAACCTATTGGGCTATTGATATTCATGGTACAATCATGAAGCCTAATTATAAAGTGGGAGAGATTACAACTGAATTTTATCCGCTTGCAAAGGAAGTGTTGCAAGCCTTAAGCAAGCGAAAAGATATTATCCTCATTCTCTATACTTGTTCGTATCCACAAGAGATTGAACAATACCTTGCCTTGTTTTCATCTGCGGATATACACTTTACCTATGTGAATGAAAATCCGGAAGTAGTGGATTGCGGCTACGGCCATTACGGAAGTAAATTCTATTTTAATATTTTGCTGGAAGACAAGGCAGGCTTTGATCCATACACGCACTGGCAAGACATTCAAACATTCCTTGAAAATAGTTGAGTGTTGAACTGAACGAAGTGTATATTTCGTACGTAACCTTTCAGCAACATGAACCTTCTTTTTCCTGGCCGCCACCAACTGCTAACAAATTTTCAGTTCGATTATCTGAATACGCTGATTAATGGAAATCACCATTCTACTAAAGACATTAATGGAGATGTGATCGAGCGAGCAGAACCTATTGAGAGCATTATCTTCGCTGTTACATCAGCCAATCATCACAATACACGTAGAAACCCGTTGCCATTTTATTTACGCGCTATAGCCGTTCAGGATTTTGTTCGCGGGCTTTCTGTGTCCACCTACATCTATGGTATTGATGATGTAGGATCATTGGAAAATTTTGCAACGTATACTTTGAAACGCATACGGCATGAAAGTGAAGATTTGTTTGATCTTCATCCGGGCAACACAGCGGTTATCTGTTCAACCCCTGTTCTTGAAATGTATGAACGCCTGGGTTTTAAAATTCTCCCTGCCGAATTAACGGACCGAAAATTATGGCAGCATAGTGTTTCACTTCCCTGGGACATTGTAGAAAAAATAGCAAATCATGATTTGGAAGATCAGGTTGTGAAGACGGAAATGCACATATCTTCGCGTGAACTTTGGAAGAAATATAAACTCGATACCCGCGTACAACTTCTTTTCCGCGACAAGATGATTGGTGATGACGGTGACATTACCACCACACGTGATTACAATACATACGTTCGTCAGATGGATGAAATTGCCGAGCTTAAATATCAGAAAGTAATTTCATATGTGCGCGCAGGACGTGTTGGTGATATTGGATGCGCTGTGGGTTCATGGATAAAGCTGGCTTGCCAGGATGCAAAGCTTCGCGAAAGTGATTTTTATGGGGTGGAGGTAGCGAGACACCTTTTTGACATTTGTGAACAGCGTAAACATAATGGTGACTTTAAAAACCCGTTTGTGTTTTTCAGTCAGCGCAATGCTGTGACCGGACTTGCTTACGAGAAAAATAGTATGAACACAATTCATACATCTTCTCTCACACATGAAATTGAATCGTATGGTAGTCGTGAAGAGCTGCTTCATTTTATTCGAAATCGTTTTGAAGAACTGGCCACCGGAGGCATTTGGATAAACCGCGATGTAGTGGGACCACCAGATAAAGGCAAAATGATATGGATGACACTTTCAACTACAGATGGAAGGAATGATGATTGGGATAAAACATTTGATGCACGCGAATCACTAACCAATTATTTAGCGGGGTTGTCTACACATGCCAGGTTCCTTCGCTTTGCCAATGACTTTAGAAAAGTGGAAGGATATAAATTAGCTTTCACTACAGAATTAATAAATCACGAAGTGTATTTCGCCCTTACACTTAAGGATGCATGTGAGTTTATGAGCCGGAAGGACTATACCGATAACTGGGAAAGTGAGATGCACGAACACTTTTGTTATTGGGATTTTGATGAATGGAAAGCTGCCATGAAAGCTGCTGGCTTTTCCATATTACCCGAATCGTATGCTACTGCCAACCCTTGGATTATAAAAAACCGCTTGGAAGGGAAGGTAACGCTTTATGACAAGGTGGAGGATTCACTTCAACGCGTAGATTATCCAGTTTCGCACATGATTTTGCTTGCCGAGAAACAATAAATGCCAAATAATTCTATTTTTGCAGCATTATCTGGCCCCGTAGTACAATGGATAGTATTTCAGATTCCGATTCTGAAGATGCAGGTTCGATTCCTGCCGGGGTCACTACAAGAAAACTAAGCGATACCAAAACCCCTGAACTTTTATGTTTCAGGGGTTTTTGTTTCTTAAGACAATCCAAAAACACCCATTGCAATCATTTTACTGGTGAGTAATTCGGGAGTCATTCTACAAACTTTTGGTTTGACTCCCGAATTGATTGCAACACCTAGATTATCAAGCTGGTACAGCAGATGAACATCTTGATATCAAATGATCACAAACCTATTTTCAACTTTAATAGGTGTGTCATGGAAAAAACATTTAATCAAATTTTTCTGCTCAGAAAATCAAAATCTCAATCGAGCAACAAGGCTACTGTTTATCTTCGGATTACCATCGATGGAACTCGAACAGAGT
>JBBRKB010000010.1:0-22213 GCA_038218385.1 Cytophagales bacterium
TACAAATGACCAAGGGGATGTTTAAAAAAAAGAGGTGTTAGATTTCCGAAACTTTCTGATTTGAAAACCTTGGATCAAACGTGATGCCTCCGATAAGATATAAATACACAATTCTTGAATACCTATAATTAAGCGGCACCAACAAAAGCATAATACCGATAACAGTAGATATGTATATCCACTCGGGGGGATTGAAAAGATAATATAAGATTGAACAAACAATGGCCAGACAGATTACGGTGAAGCCATAGCTCACATACATGGCGCCTTGATAAAAACCTGGCTCAGGCTCTAGACGAACTCCACAATGCGGACATGTCTCATTCATTTTATTAAACCCGCGCAGTCGGGAAACCGAATGCGTAAAGATTTTTCCAACCCGACATTGCGGGCACCTACCTTGTAAGAGCGCTGTTCCTTTCCCTGCGGCCATTCTTGCTTGACTTATACCAAAAGTAACCCAATATGAACACAGCCAGATAGGGCATGATAAGCAAATACAAAATACCAACGTTCATGCCGGCGCCAATTCCGGTATTTCCATTACTGAAATTATTTTCCAGCTGCGTTCTGCACATGGCACATTGCGCTGCCGTATCGGCTAACGGAAGCAGAACAAGAATAAGGAATGCTATACATTTCAATAGTGTTTTCATGTGTTAATCAGTGTTTTAGTGGACACATGGAATCGCATGAGAAATTAACATTGTTTTGGGTGAACGTAGTGCATGACGATTTCATGTGTAATATGGGCTAATCATCAGGTAAACGATTACTCCAGTAATGGCAACATATAACCATATTGGAAATGTGAATCTAGCCAATGCTTTGTGTCGTTCAAAATTTCCGGTCAAGCCATTTGAGAAAGTAAACAAAACCAACGGAATCACCGCCACAGATAAGATAATGTGGCTAATGAGCAACACGTAATAGATGGTTTTTGTTACACCCTCACCCCCAAAATGTGTTGGGTCGCTTGTCATGTGGTAGGCTATGTACATGATCAAAAAAAGCGATGACAAAAATATACATGTCTTCATGAGGCGTTCATGAAGCGTCCTCCTGCTATTCTTTATCGCTGCAACTGCGGCAATTAATAATACCGCTGTTAAACCGTTGATCGTTGCATAGATGGGGGGCAAAAAGGAAAAATCATATCCCTTTAAATGTACCTTGAACAATACGGCTACGGCAATGGGAATAACAATCGAAAGGATGATGATCAGACTTTTGTACCGGGTAGTAGAATTAGTAGTAGTAAGGGACATTCAATATTTTTTTAACAAGATTAATAATTCTGCCCAAAGCCGATCGGCCTCATCACGATCCTGCGAATTATACTGACCATAGATCGTACCTTCCATATCAACCAATACAACATTTAATGGTTCAGTTAATAGAAAAGAACATTTCTTATCGTGAAAAAACCGTTCTTCCGAAACAATAATATTTCCCTTGCTTTCGGAGGTTAGAAATGAATTCTCATTTAACACCGTTACAAATTTAATGGGATCCTTCTTCACTTGCTCTTTCACTAATTGGATGAGTGGCATACGGGAAGTGTCTGAGAAAATAAGCACAGTGTAATCTTCTCCAATACCATAATACGCAAGCACTGAATCTTCAACCGTATAGGGAAACTGATAATCAACACCACAGTCATTGATCTTGTCCAACGACTTGTTTTGAAATAGTGAAACAACGGTAAACTCGTTGTGTCCAAATTTTTTCAAGAAAACAAAAATGAGAATGGGGAGTACTAGTGCTAACAATAGATAAATTATTTTCTTTCCCTTCATTCTCACATTATTAAATAAAAAAGAAGGGCTCATGATCGGTGATCACAAGCCCCTGGTTTTCTTATGATTCAAGTAAAACTATCGAACATCGGCAATGGCCATACCTTCATATACAAAAGCGACCAACATCCACACCACAAATACAAGCGGTATGAGAATGGACCAGAACAATATTTTTGCTTCATAGCGAAGGTGCATGAACTCGCCAACAATGTAGCCTGCTTTAACAATTGTCAAGATGACAAAGATGGCCACCTTTGAAAGGCCATGGGGGTAGACAAAGGCAATCAAAAACTCAAATGCTGTAATGGCCCCTAGGATTCCGGCAACGGTCCAAAGCTTTTTTATTTTAGCCTTATCCGGTGGCAGAACGGTAACGTGTGATTCTTCAGCGTGATGATCCATGACAAAATATTTTTAAGATAATTAAACCAGGTAAAAGAACGTGAATACAAACACCCAAACTAAGTCTACAAAGTGCCAGTATAAACCAACCTTTTCAACCATTTCATAATGGCCACGTCTTTCGTAAACGCCCATGACGGTGTTAATGTAAATCAAAAAGTTAAAACACACGCCACTAAAAACGTGGAAGCCGTGAAAGCCTGTTATAAAAAAGAAGAATGCTGCAAAGTCTGCGGGACCATATTGATTTTGGGTGAGTGAGGCGCCAAATAATGTGGTTCCTTCAGCCACTGCTTTACCATGATGCGCACCGTGAATAAAGTGGCTCCACTCCCATGCCTGGCAGCTAAGAAAAATTATCCCTCCTACGATTGTCCATAGCATCCATTTTTCAACTGCTGCTTTGTCCATTCTATGACCTGCTTCTACCGCGAGTACCATAGTAACAGAACTCATGATCAAAATAAAGGTCATGATACCTACGAATACAAGGGGCAAACTATCGATTCCCATGGCCTGAAAATATTCCATAAAAGGAACCGACTCAAATACATACTCTGGAATTGGCCAATACGCTGTTGAGAATGTGAAGATATCTCTTGCCCCTTCATAGGTGGCGTGTGCAGAGCGAACAAGTCCGTACGTGATCAGTAAGGCTGAGAATGTGAACGCATCGGAGAGCAGGAAAAACCACATCATCAGTTTTCCGTAGCTGGCTCCCATTGGGCTTACGCCTCCATCCCATAAAGATTTACCGGGTGCTGGAGCATTCACAGTTGAAGTGCTGGACATTCAGGTTAAAGTTTAGTGTTTATGATTATCGGTTCAATAATAAAAAGAAGAACAAATATAGCCAAAGTCCATCCAAAAAATGCCAATACGTTGCGCACATTTCTATCTGAGCTAGGTTTTTTGAATGGATTTTATACTTATATGTGGCTACCAGCACAACCAGTAGAAAGATGACCCCACTGATGATGTGTGCGCCATGCAATCCCGACAAGATGTACACAAAAGATCCAGAGACGGAACTGGCATTTACATTGACAAGATGGACATTTGCCTCTACCATTTGACCCCATGCCAATACCTGTCCGATCAGAAACAGTACGCCCAGCACAGTAGTCAGGCTGATGGCCAACTTCACCGTTTCAAGATTATCACGCTTGGCCGATACATAGGCCCAGTGCATGGTAAGGCTGCTGGTAAATATAATAGCGCTGTTGATCCAGAATAAAACCGGAAGATCAAACAACATCCAGTTGCCTTCCGCCTGACGGACAATGTAGGCACTTGTAAGGGCCGCGAACATCATTCCCACACTTCCAATAAAAAGCCATAACGCAAACTTTTTTGGGTGCATGCCCAAAGGTTTCTCGGCTGCTTCTACAATTTTCATCTCTGTTGTCATCCCTTCTACACTTTATCTAACAAATAGGCAATTTGAACAATTGGTAAATACAAAAACGAACCAAACATAATCCGTAGCGCAGACTTTCTGTTACCATCTTTCATAAGAACAAATGTTTGCGCAAAAAACAAAACCCCACACACCGTGGCTATTATCGCTGAATTCAATCCCGTGATCCCAAACTTCGCTGGCAATAGACCTAACGGAATAAGGAACATGGTATACATCATAATTTGAATGGCCGTGTTCAAATCTTTTTTTCCTCCAGAGGGCAATAGCTTGAAACCTGCCTTTTTATAATCATCATCTGCTACCCAGGCAATCGCCCAGAAGTGTGGAAACTGCCAGATAAACTGAATCCCAAAAATGATCAACGCTTCATATGACAACGCGCCGGTTGCGGCAGTCCAACCCAAGAGTGGTGGCAATGCACCGGGAATAGCTCCGACAAAGACGGCAATAGGACCAACACGTTTCAGTGGTGTGTAAACAAAGCTGTAGAGGATCATGGACACAAACGCCAAAGCAGTTGTGAGTACGTTGGTGAAAACAAATAAAATAGAAATGCTTATTGTAAAACAAATAAAAGCAAACACATAGGCTTCGCTCACCGACAATCGGTTGGTTGGCAAGGGGCGGTTCATGGTTCGAGTCATGAGAGCATCGAAGTCCTTTTCAAAAATTTGATTTAATGTTGAGGATGCACCCGAAAGTAAAATGGCTCCCACGAAAAGCATTCCGAGTGAACCCATGTTAGCGTGTGGAGAAGCCAATACAAAACCAAAGGCACATGAAAACGCAACCAGAAAGGAAAGCCTGAACTTGAGCAATTCAAAGTAGGCTTTAGCTTTTGCAAGCCAAAAAGTCAATCCAGATAATTCCCCTGCTATCATATCAAATCTCTCCCACTGTTTTTACTTTTCTATTGAGCTGAAACAGCAGGTACACCTGAACACCAAATGTAACTGTTGCCAAAAGCAAATGAACGGGCTGCAAAAAGGGAGGAACACCAAAATAGGCCATTCCTGTACCCGTTAAAATTGTTCCCAAAATTAATAGGATTAGCACAAGGGAGAAAGCTTTTGAGTACTGAGTTTGCATCAATTTAAAAATTAATCCTACGTGCAGGATCAACACCACCCATGAGAATGAGCGATGGATAAAGAAATGTCCACCTACATTATCAATCCAGACGTTTCGGCTTAAAGTATTTGCTATTTGGTCTATCGCCTCACGTAATTGCGTACCCAGTACGATCTGAATCAATAGCACAACAATACAGGCAATCAGCCACAGTTGCGAGAAGGCACTTTTGAAACCAAATGAATCCCCTTTGCTTCGTTCCACCAGAAACACCAGAAGAAAAACAATCAGCATGGCCAACATCATATGAAGTGTAATCGTCCATGGCGTAAGGTTGGTAGACACTACGATGGATCCGAACCATCCCTGAACAACCACCAGGATCAAGGTGATGAATGCTACAATGACAATCCATCGGTCCCATTTCCAAAATTTTATGGAACGAACAAAGACGGCAAAAATCAGAAACCCCACAATGACACCCACCAGCCGGTTGATGTATTCAATCAAGGTTTTGGTCGGATTGAAATCGCGTTCTTCTTTAATACTTTCTTCAGCGAGAATCTGGTTGGCTGTTTCTGAAAAACCAATAGCATGGAGGTATTTGGCAAAACGCTGGTTCTTGCGCTCACGTATAGATGAATAAATTTCTTTATAATCAGCCGGTAAATCAGAAACCGATGTAGGAGGAACCCACTTCCCAAAACATTTTGGCCAATCGGGACAACCCATTCCCGACCCTGTTGCGCGCACTATGCCACCTACCAGGATCAAAATATAAACCGCGATCAAGGTGATTAAGCATAGTCGGAAGTACGATCGCATGACGTTTGTGTTAGAAGATAAAAAGAAAAAACCAAAAGTTCAACGCCTGAAAATCAGCGCATCAAACTTTTGGTTCCGTTCTCGGTGAAGCAACTTAGTGTTTGCTTGTATCTATTACGATCGCACCATCATCAGATGACTCTAGCTTGATCATCTCATTCTCACTCGGTAGGTTAGATTCCGGAGTTTCAGAATAGGGTATGGTTTGAGGAATGAAATCTTCTTTTGCTCCGGGCTTGCTGTAGTCATAGGGCCAGCGATATACAGTCGGTATTTCGCCCGGCCAGTTGCCGTGGCCTGGAAACCGTGGTGTTGTCCACTCCAGTGTATTTGAATCCCATGGATTTGACGATGCCAACCGGCCACGGAAAATACTGTAGAAGAAGTTAAAGAGAAAGATAAACTGCGCAGCCAAAGTCAGGATAGCAGCAATACTTACCAGCATATTCAAATCAGTGAATCCCTGAAACGTTTCAAAACTTGTGAAAGAATAATACCTTCTTGGGAAACCCGCTATACCAATGTAGTGCATGGGGAAGAATACCATATATACACCAACAAAGGTTATCCAGAAGTGAATGTATCCTAAACGTTCATCCATCATCCTTCCAAAGAACTTGGGAAACCAATGATAGATGCCGGCAAGCATGCCAAAGAATGAAGCGCTACCCATTACTAAATGGAAGTGGGCAACAACGAAGTAGGTATCATGCAATTGAATATCAATAGCAGAGTTACCAAGGAAAATACCCGTGATACCACCTGTAAGGAAGAACGATACAAGACCAATAGAAAACAACATACCGCTGGTAAACCGAATGTTACCCTTCCATAAAGTGGTTACATAGTTAAATATTTTAACCGCAGATGGCACGGCAATTATCAGCGTGAGGAGCATGAAGATCGATCCTAGGAAGGGATTCATACCCGTTACAAACATGTGGTGAGCCCACACAATAAATGACAGAATAGCAATGAACAACATAGAACCAATCATCGCTTTGTATCCAAAGATTGGCTTGCGCGCATTAGTGGCAATAATTTCTGAGGTTATACCCAAAGCCGGCAACAACACAATGTACACTTCCGGGTGGCCAAGGAACCAGAACAAATGCTGGAACAATACAGGGCTTCCTCCATCGTGTGCCAATGCTTCTCCACCTATGTAGATGTCAGACAAGAAGAAACTTGTACCGAAACTTCTATCGAATATCAATAACAAGGCTGCTGAGAACAACACAGGGAACGACAACAACCCTAGGATTGCTGTAAATAAGAACGCCCATATCGTCAAGGGCATGCGTGTGAAGGACATACCCCGTGTTCGCATGTTAATGATGGTGGTGATGTAGTTAATGCCACCTAATAATGTACTCACGATAAAGAGTGCCATCGCTACTAACCACAAGGTCATACCAAGGCCTGAACCGCTAATCGCCTGTGGCAATGCACTCAAAGGAGGGTACACCGTCCAGCCGCCACCTGCAGGCCCTGTTGAAATAAACAGAGACGTGAACATGATCGCACCGGACAAAAAGAAGAACCAGTAGGAAAGCATGTTCATAAAACCAGAGGCCATATCGCGCGCTCCGATCTGCAACGGAATAAGGAAGTTGCTGAAGGTTCCACTCAAGCCTGCTGTAAGCACAAAGAACACCATGATGGTTCCGTGCATGGTGACAAGGGCAAGGTAGAATTCAGGATCTAGTTTTCCTTCGGCTGTAATCCAGCCACCCAATACCGGCTTTAGCCATGCCATATTCATTTCAGGGAAACCCAATTGAAGACGGAAAATCACCGAAAGGATACCACCCAATAATGCCCAGAATATACCCGTGATCAGGAATTGCTTGGCGATAACTTTATGATCTTGGGAGAAAATATACGTTGTCCAAAAATTACCTTCATGATGATCATCATGTCCATGATCATCGTGATGGTGTACGTCATGTTGAATGTTAATATCTGTTGTTGCCATGTCTTAGAAAATCTTAATGAGAACCTACAACTGTTTGAGCTTGCTCGGGAACAGCCGTAACTGTTTCACCGCTATCTACTGGAATACCTGCTTTGATCATTGCTGCTTCCTTCAAGTTAGCAGGTACCTTCTTCAACTGATCAGGATTTTGTTTTAACCAAGCTTCCTGACTTTCTTTCCATTTCTCATAGGAGGCTTCATCCTCCACCACTACCAGTGTTCTCATAGAGAAATGTCCCTTACCACATATTTCTGTACACGCCAGTTCATAATTGAAATCAGGATTGCCTGTTTCCATACGCATCTGCTCTGTTGTCTTCGTTGCAATAAATTTAAATTGCGTTGGCATACCAGGTACGGCATCCATCTTCACGCGGAAGTGAGGAAGGAATACACTATGCAATACATCCTTAGCGCGAATCTTTAATAATACTTCACGGCCTACAGGTAAATGCAACTCCAATGATTTAAAATCATCATGGGTATTATTATCGGAAAGGTCGAGACCAAATTCATTTATCGCATCAATCAATTTATAATTCACTTTTCCCAACTGATGATCTTTCACACCTGGGTAGCGTATGGTCCAAGCAAATTGTTGCCCTACCAATTCAATAACCTCCGCATCTTTCGATGCGGCGCCTGTGATATCGTTCCATGCATTCAAACCGGTGATGATTAATAACGTGAGTACAACTGCAGGTACGATTGTCCAGGTTAATTCAAGATAATGGTTGTCGGGAAAGAACTTTGCTTTCTGTCCTTCACGGTATTGGTATTTATACGTGAACCAGAATAAAACAAAGCTAATGAGGGAGAACGATATAACAACCACAGCCATGGTGATCCAGAACAACTTATCCGTTAGGGCTCCATGCTCAGAAGCAACAGGCAAGGTATAGTTATCAAAATTTGCAAATGAATACCAGAAGAATGCCACAAGGCTCACAATATTAAAGGCCATGAACAGAAATGCGTTCACCGAATTGGCCGAGTCAATTTTCTTTCCGCTCGTACCCTTTGCTACACTGACCAAACTGGTGAGACGGTAGATGAGATAAAAAATCCCCAGTAACAGAACTACACCGAAACCAATAATTATTTTCATCTGTTAGTCATAATTTTAAGTGGACAGATGGAATCGCATGCTAAATTAACATTCTTGTTGGTGAACGCACTGCTTGACAATTTCATCATAATTTCTTTTCCTGATTAATTAAATGTGGTGATGGAGACTTTCCTGCAACATCGGATGGTTCCTACCAACCAGAGGCACTTTGGCAAGGCTACTCAACACAACAAACAAGAACACCGCAGCAAAAATTAATGCTGTGCCAATCTCAATAAATCCAACACCACCATACTCGTTCATTACACCGGGTGTGATCATGTTATAAAAATCAAACCAGTGACCTACCACCACTATCGGGCAAATAACTTTTAACGTTGAAAGTTGCCGCTTGGAATCCCGTGTCATAAACAACAAGAATGGGAACACAAAGTTTAAGAACAAATTAGCGTAGAATATCCATGAATATGGACTCGTTGTCATTCGTTCTATAAAATACACAGTCTCTTCCGGAATGTTTGCATAGTAAATCAACAAGAACTGACTAAACCAGATATACGTCCAGAAAATAGAGAAAGCAAAAATAAATTTACCCAGGTCATGCAAATGGTTAGCATTCACAATTTTGAGGTAGCCAGCACTTTTAAGGTGCGCAACGATCAACGTAATAACAGCCAAGGCAGTAACCCACCAGCTGGCAAACACATACCAACCGAACATGGTGCTGAACCAATGCGTGTCAATGCTCATGATCCAATCCCAGGCAGCCACAGATGAACTTATGGCAAAGAAAATCAGGAACCACGCAGAGGTAACACGGTTCTTATACCAGTATTTCGGTGAGGGATCAAGATCCTCAGCCAGCATGTTGGCTTTCAATTTGGTGAAGAACCAATACCACATACCAAAGAATAATACCATACGTGCTATATAGAACAAGGGAAAACTTCCTGCTCCCAAAGGCCAAAAGAAATACGGTGCTTTTTTACTTATGAGTTTGTCGGCATGCTCACCACTGTAGAGATTTTCATGCGTCCAGTGAAAAATGTCATGGCTTACAAAGAACCAAAGGCCTAAGGTAATAAGACCTGCTATCGGTATCCAGTTCGCCATAGCGAGGGGTATGCGCAATAAACCAGCCGACCACCCCGCCTGTGCAGCGTATTGTATGGCAACGAAAAACAAACCAATGATACCCAACCCTACAAAGTACATGTTGTTCATCCACAATGTAGTCTTGATTCTTTTTAAAATGCCGGGCACTTCAGCATGATGTTCACCTTCATGTTTAGCTTCCGCTGCTTGATGGCCTTCGTCAGTATGCTGATCTGCACTTGCAAGCAAATGAGTTGATGTTGTTAGGGAAGCTTCCTCTTGATGACCACCACTACCTACATTAGCCAAAGGAATTCCTAACAGAAAAAGCACAATACCTACACCTAACAGGATGTAAAGTTTCCGCTTCATCTCTGGTCTAAAAATGTACTTTTCGTCTGCTACTGTTATATGAGCCATGTTGATTATTTTCAGCTTATCCGTTTATGCTTCTTTCAATTATTTCTGCAAAGTCTTAACATACCGGGCGATTTTCCAGCGGTCTTCAGGGCTTACCTGTGAACCATGTGCCCACATCAAACCTTTACCATGTGTGATCACGTGAAAAATATGACCTTCTGTAATGTTCTTGAGGCCCGCAGAGTTGTAATCCGGCACACCATTATAGTTTCCTTTCTTTACACCCGCTACCTCTGCACCTACCGCCACTAATCCATCACCTGCGCCCGTGGGGCCGTGGCAATGATCACAATACATTTCATAAAGAACTTTTCCTTGACCTGTAATCGCAGCGGATGAATCTATGGGGTTGACAAGCGTGCGGCTTGCTAGTTCCAGACTGTCTTTCGGTATCCGATAAGGCAACCATCCTTCGTTGTTACGCTTTACGGTATGGGGGGCGGGTTCACGCATGTTCATGTGGTGAGGGTTCAACACGTTGGAGTTAAAAAACTCGGCATGTCCATCAGGGTACTCAATGGAAGTTAACCAGCTTCCGGCATCCTTATCCGTAATTTGAGTCAAGGGATCATAGGCAACGGAGTGATACATGTTAGGCGCATACTCTACCCCCGGATTGTCACCATTTGCTGAACAACCCAACAACATCACCGATGAAGCCGCTACGATAACTAAGCTTTTAATCAAGCGCATATTTTGTCGTGACTTATAATTATTCAAAACTTTTCTCATTTACTTCTTCGGCACCTGCCTCTTTCAAAATGCGTGACAATTCATCTTTTCCTTTTCCATTGTTAATAGAAAGGTCGATCGCCATGATATGCTTGTCGTCTGTGCTTCGAACATCAAACTGACGTGGCCATTTATACGGCTTCATATCGCTCACAATCATGAAAGTGGCAACCATTCCCAAAGCCGACAACAATACCGTCAACTCAAAGGTAACAGGGATAAATGGAGGCAATGAGGCGAAGTTCTTTCCACCGATGATCATAGGCCAATCAAATCCCAACATCCAAAATTGCATGAGGAGAGCCAAGCCAGTCCCCATCATACCAAACAAAAAGGCAGCGATCGGAAGACGCGATCTTTTGTAACCCAGTCTTTCATCAAGGCCATGCACCGGAAAGGGGGAAAACACCTCATGTATTTTTACACCGTCCCCTCTTACTTTGGTTACAGCATCCAGAAGTACATCCTCATCATTAAAAACTCCAACTATAAAATGCTTATCTGCGTCCATTTCTTTCCATGTTTTATATTAATGCTTGGGCTCTGATGATCCTTCGCGCAGTGAGTTGGCTTTCACAACACTCTTCACCTCTGCCATGTTGATCACCGGGAAAAACTTAGCGAACAATAAAAAGGCTGTGAAGAAAAATCCAAAGGTCAATAGGTATTCTCCAATGTCGTACATCGTAGGGTGGAACATCGTCCAGCTTGAGGGAATATAATCGCGGTGAAGGGAGGTAACGATGATCACAAAACGCTCGAACCACATACCGATGTTCACAACAATTGACAATACAAAGGTGGCCACAATACTCGTCCTGATTTTCTTCACCCAGAAAAGCTGAGGTGAAATAACATTACACGTCATCATAGACCAGTATGCCCATGCGTAAGGACCTTGAACACGGTTGTAGAAAGCGTAGCCTTCATACTCCACTCCGGAATACCACGCGATAAATAACTCGGTAATGTATGCAATACCCACAATAGAACCGGTTACGATGATGATGATATTCATCAACTCAATGTGCCAGATGGTAATGTAATCTTCCAATTTGAAAACTTTGCGCGTTATTATCAGAAGGGTCAACACCATGGCAAAGCCAGAGAAGATGGCACCTGCCACGAAGTAGGGTGGAAATATGGTGGTGTGCCATCCCGGAATAACCGAGGTAGCAAAGTCCATGGATACAATGGTGTGAACCGAAAGAACAAGCGGTGTAGAAAGACCCGCAAGAATCAACGCAACCGATTCGTAGCGCATCCAGGTTTTCGCGCCACCTTGCCATCCAAAACTCAAGGCATTGTAAATGGTAGCTCGTATTTTACTTCCTTGAACCACCGCGCGGTCGCGAATGGTAGCAAAGTCGGGAATAAGTCCGATATACCAGAATACCAACGACACCGTAAAGTATGTTGAAATGGCAAATACGTCCCACAACAAAGGCGAGTTAAAGTTTACCCATAAAGATCCAAATGCATTGGGCAGTGGTAATGCCCAGTAGAAACCTAACCAAAGACGACCCATGTGCATAAGTGGGAACGTTGCCGCACAGATAACAGCAAAGATGGTCATCGCTTCCGCTGCACGGTTGATAGACATTCTCCACTTCTGACGGAACAATAAAAGGATAGCAGAGATCAATGTACCCGCGTGACCGATACCTACCCACCACACGAAGTTGGTGATGTCCCACGCCCAGCCTACAGTTTTATTAAGACCCCACGTGCCGATACCGTTCCAAAGTGTAAAGGAAGCGCAGTATAAACCATAGAGAAGCACTACTATGGAAATGGCCATAGAGATGTACCATAACTTAGCAGGATTTTTTTCTACTTGTATACAAATGTCATAGGACACATCGCCTACAGTTTTACCACCGGTTACTAATGGATCACGAACGGATGAATTAACTTGCATGTTCTATTCTTAACGTTATGTCGTTATCTGTTTTCTTTATCAACTAAGCTTTCGCTTCTTCTTTGTTTCTGATTTTGCTGAGGTACCAGATGTTTGGCTTCACACCAATTTCTTCCAACACCTGGTAAGCCCTTGGGTTATGCGCTATCTTATCAACAGCGTCTTTATCCCCAACGGCCTCAATCTGCAACAACTTCGATATTTTGCTTTGAGGATCCTTAATGTCTCCAAACACAATAGCTCCGGTTGAACACGATGCCTGACATGCGGTTACCACATCTCCGTCTTTTGTTTCCCTCCGTTCTTTTTTTGCTGTCAATTTTCCTTGCTGAATGCGTTGGACGCAGAAAGAACATTTCTCCATTACCCCTCTTGACCGAACGGTAACATCCGGGTTCAAGACCATTTTACCCAGTTGAGTATTCATGGCTGGGTTTGAATCTTCAAACTGGCGGTTGTCATGATACTTGAACCAGTTGAAGCGGCGTACTTTATAAGGACAGTTGTTGGCACAATAGCGAGTGCCTATACAACGGTTATACGTCATTTGATTCAGACCTTCAGAGCTATGGGTTGTTGCTGCCACAGGACAAACAGTCTCACAAGGAGCGTTGTTGCAATGCTGGCACAACATCGGTTGAAATACTACCTCTGGATTCTCGGCGGCATCTTCAAGCCCTTTCCAATCATCCGGCGATGCATCGCTGCTATAATAGCGATCGATCCGCAACCAATGCATTTCGCGGCGGTTGATAACCTCTTCACGGCCTACCATCGCAACGTTATTTTCTACATTACAGGCTACCACACAAGCGCCACAACCAATACAACTGTTAAGGTCGATGGCCATACCCCAATGATGGTCTTTGTATTTATGTCCCTTCCACATGGAAAGTGCCCCCGGCTCAACTTTATGCGTTTCCGATTTCCAGGTAGAAACAGTCGGGTTAAAACCATTGGCAACAACATCCGGATGATTTTGGAATGTAGCCAAAGAATATTCCCTGATCACCGATTGACGCCCCATGAAAGTTTGATGCGTTTGTGTTTGGGCCACTTGATAGGCATCAGCTGTTTGTTCAAACTTCACATTGGTTACATGGTAGCTCAGGGTACCATTCACCATGTTTAATAACGGGTATACATTTTCACCGATTCCATTAGCCACTTTGCCGGCTTTGGTTCTGCCGTAACCCAATGCTACGCCCAGTGTGCCTTGTGTTTGGCCGGGCTGAATGATTATCGGAAGTTTTATCGTTTTTCCATTTGCCGTAATGGCAGCGTATACTGTTTTACTTTCCGGTGTGGTCAAGCCATCAGCATCTTTCACGGAGATCGTCACGTAATGATCCCAAACCGCTTTGGTGATAGGATCCGGCAGTTCTTGCAACAATGGATTGTTCGCTTGTGACCCATTTCCTACCGTGTTATTTTCATAAATTACAAGATCAAATCCGCTAGTCTTATAATTTTTGGTGATGGCAGAAGCCGCTGCGTTGACATCGCCGCTGAAACTCACTCCGGAAGAAGCATCTACAGGCAATTCATAAACGCCATTATACAGACACTGATCCCAGAATATTTCGAAGTCAGCAGACTGGTTTGCATAAAACCAATTCTTCCAATTATCTTTTAAAAATAAGTAGTAATCAGTGTTGCTTTCCCCTGACCATATCAGGAAACTTTCCTGAGCAGGACGGGATTTAAATATTTGCGTGATTGCAGGTTGAGCCAAACTGTAATGGTTTTTCTTTGGCTCTGCATCGTTCCATGACTCCAGGAAATGATGATCGGGTGCCTTATAGCTAACTAATGAAGCCGTCTCATCTTCTTTATAGCAAGTAGATAATGAAAGGGTAACTTTCTTGATGCCTGCTATTAATTGATCCGCCATAGGATGATCGTAGGCCGGGTTGCAGTTATAGAAAATCACACCATCGATGCTGCCGCTATGCAGATCCGTTACAAATTTTACCATCGCCACGTCATCGCCTTGGCGGTAATGTACAGGAAGGTGTGGGAGTATAGTGGTACCATAGCTATCAAGCATGGCGTTGATGCCATTCACCAGTACCTGAATTGATTTATCATTCGAGCCCGCAACAACAAGTGACTTACCTCTGCTCGCCCAAAGATCGTTGGCGGCTTTTTCTAAGTTCGCTGTTTTATCAGCACCACCCGAAAGGGCAGACTGGCCTGCCTTCGCTGCAATCAAATTGTATAATGCAACAACGACCGCTCCTTCTTGAGAAGGCTTTAAGGTTGTACGATAATCTGCATTAGCACCCGTCATAGACATTATCGATTCAAACTGATAATGCCGTGACATCTCTTTCTTACCGTTATTAAGTGTCCTTGTTTCCCCGTATTGTTTTGTAAACTCGATAGGAGCCAACCACGAACCCAGGAAATCGGCAGCAACACTTACTATTACATTGGCTTTGCTAAAATCGTATGAAGGAATCATAGCGGTGCCAAATGATTCTTCATTCGCCTTCGTCATTCCGAAGTAAGAGTTCGGATCGTAGGTGATATGCTCTGTAGTAGGATATTTTGATTTAAATTTCTCAACAACAGCTTTGGTACTTGGACTAATAATAGAGTTGCTCACAATAGCGATACGACCACCTTTAGCAGCAATAGCTTCCAACTTACCAATTACCTCTTTATCTAAGTCCGCCCATTTGATGGCCTTTGTGCCAGATATCGGTCCGCGTAAGCGGTCGTTGTCATACAAAGAAAGCACAGAAGCTTGTACCTGTGCGGTAGTTCCACCTTTAGTAACATTTGATAATGCGTTTCCATCAATTTTAATAGGACGACCTTCACGTGTTTTCACTACGATACTACAATAGTCACCACCATTAATATAGGTAGAGGCATAGTAGTTTGCTATACTAGGGTCAACATCTACGGGCTTGATTACATACGGTATGGCTTTTCTGATTGGCGCTTCGCAAGCAGCCAATGAAACGGCCGTCACACCAAATCCCATCATCTTGAGAAAGTCCCTGCGTGAGTGCGCCAAATCCTCTTCAGGACCTGGAGCAAACTCATCGTTCGCATGCTTTACAAAGGCAGGATCATTCTTCAACTGCTCAAGGCCTTTCCAGTATATCTTGTTGGTAGATTCTTTCATGTGTTAATTATATCGCGATGCGTTGCGTGAATTAGATTATTAATAGTGGCACTTACCACATTCAAGGCCGCCGTTGTCCTCCACTTTCATGTTTCCTTTGGTCGATTCATTGTGAAGCTCCACCAATCTGTCGTAGTAGGCATTGCCTTTTGTGTTAAGATCTGTTTTCCGGTGGCAATCGATACACCATCCCATGGTTAACAAAGAGTGCTGACGAACAACATCCATGGTTTCAATAGGACCATGACATGTCTGACATTCAACTCCACCAACATTTACGTGCTGTGAATGGTTAAAGTAGGCCAGGTCAGGTAAGTTATGTACGCGAACCCATTCGATGGGTGTGTTTGTTTCGTAAGCCTTTACAATTTTAGCAATTTCACCTTCACCTGTAGTTGTACCAATCTTGATCTGGTTGTGGCAGCTCATACAAATATTAGGAGAAGGGATGTTGGCACTCTTTCCTTTTAATACTCCCGTGTGGCAATACTTACAATCAATCTCATATTGGCCTGCATGTATTTTGTGGGAAAAAGCGATGGGCTGCTTGGGGGCATATCCTTGTTGAACACCAATAGAGAAGAGTCCATTGATAACCGCTTTGAAACCTAAGGCAGCCACCAGGAAAATGACAATAAAAATAAATCCGGTACTTCTGAAGATCGAGCCTGTGGTAATGGGTGAATGTACCACCTCCTTATCTTCAGCTGATAGTTCTTTTTGATCAAGGAAACGCTTGATAGCAGAAACCAGGAATGCAAGAATAACCAAGAGCAAAAGCAAGATCAGCAACATGCCAATCAAAATGAGGTTCAAGTATTCACTCGGCACACCGGAATCACCTGTAACTTTAGTGGGGTCTCCGGGTGTAGGAACCACAACGGTTGCAGGTCCCTTTTCTGATTCTGATTTTATATACGCCAACAAATTCATAATGTCTTCATCCTTAAGACCGGAGAAGCCTGTCATCATGGTTGGTTTGTATTGATCGAAAAGCTTTACAGCATAATCGTCACCGCTGGCGATCATGGCCGCAGGGTTCTTTATAAAGGACTTTATCCAATCAATGGACGGTGCGCGGTCGTAAACATTGGCCAGTTTAGGGCCAATAAGTTTCTCGTGCACTTTATGACATGCCTTGCAATTGCTCTGAAATAAGGATTTGCCCGAAGTGATCGCAGCATCTTCCGTAGGAATTTCCTGAGCATAGGAACTAATAAAAGCAGTAGAAAAAAGAAGGATTGCGAGAGTAAGTCTGGCGAAAGTAGAGATAAAATTTTTTGTCATGTTAGGCTAGGTGTCCAGTTTTTGCGACAAGTGGCACAAATCTACTATGCCGCCCCATTTTTTCAAATTTATTTCACTCTACACGAAACTTTTATCTCGTTTTTTGCGATACGCGCTCGCACTTGTTGATAACTCTCCAAGCATTTGTTCAATGTCATCTTGTGTTACGAAAACTATTTAGAATCATTTTAAATTGACTTAGGGATACAACACTCGTTACCAATTCTCCATGATACCCAAGCCAAACAGCGCGAAGTCATACTTCACAGGATCTTTTGGATCCAGTTTTCGAAGTTGGGCCGTGAGTTCAACAGCCGTGAACCAATCCGTTTGCTTTCGCGAAATCAATTTCAACCTCCTTGCTACACGGTCTACATGTACATCACAAGGACACACCAATTGCGCTGGATTGATTTTATTCCAGATACCAAAATCAACTCCGTTATTATCCTTTCGCACCATCCAACGGAGAAACATACTCAATCGCTTGCAGGTCGATTTGCGTTCAGGGGTAGCAATGTGCTTTCGCGTCCGATGCGGAAAATCCTCTAAGCTAAAAAACAACCGATGAAAATGAATGAGCGCTCCCTCCACGGTTACATCCTCTTCAGCAACAGGGAAAGCGTCTTCAAGTGAATCGTGGTTCGTGTAAAACCATTTAAGAAATGCGATGAAGTAAAGTGTATCCGTTCCATTAAAGGTACGGTGCTTGAAATTCTCCAAACGTTTCAAATCATTATCCTGATGATGTTTGATAAACTCATAAGGGGTATGATCCATCATGTTCATCAACACATGACATTTATTAATGATGGTCTTGCGCTGCCCCCACGCAAGAACAGCGGCAAAGAGACCCGCTATTTCTATGTCTTGTTTCTTGGTAAACAAATGTGGAATGGAGATGGGATCAGATGCAATAAAAGAGCGATGGTTGTAAAGCGCCACACGGCTCTCCAGCAGTTCAAATATTTCAGGCTTTGATAATTTCTTTTTCACCAGGTTCAACACACCACAAGAATAATTATTTTTTCTACATTAGCTTTGATACGAAAGTATCACATCGAAAATCATAATGAAACAACTAAAGAGAATTCTGCTCATCCTGATAGTGATAGCCGTTGGTTATGGTGTGTCCTATGTATGGCGGGCACTTCCTATCCTCACGGGGTATGGAGCAAAGATGATGTGTTCGTGTACGATGGTTGCCGGCCGCAATGAAGCCGATGTTTTTAAAAATGAATTAGGAACGTTCCCCTTGTCTAAAGGAACCTTCCATGCAGACTATACTGATTCATCTGCCACAGGTAGTGTGTTGGGATTAGCAAAACAAAAAGCCATCTATAGAAAAGGACTCGGCTGCACCCTGCTGAGTGAAATGTCAGAGGAAGACTTGCGCAGCCAAAAATTTATCGTCACCTCCCCACCCCTTGTAAATCAAGATACGATCATGTGGCCTTTGGGGAACAAGCTTCCTGACACCCTGCCAACAGGAGTCAATTATGAAAAAATAAAAGCGGTATTAGACGAAGCCTTCTCAGAACCCGGATCGAATAAACGAAGACGTACAAGATCGGTTATTATAGTGTACGATGGAAACATTATTGCCGAACGATATGCCGATGGTTTCAACCAACACTCCAAACAAATTGGTTGGTCTATATCGAAAAGCCTTACCAATGCCTTGCTTGGCATATTGGTGAAGCAAGGCAAACTGCAACGCGATAAACCTGCACCCGTTGAAGCTTGGCAAAATGACGAAAGAAAAAAAATTACCCTTGGCAACCTCATGCACATGAGTAGCGGACTTAGATGGGAAGAAAATTATGGCGGACCAAGCGATGCCACTAACATGCTCTATAAAGAAAAAGACATGGGCGGTTTTGCTGCGTCTGCACCTTTTAACGTTTTGCCCGAGACAGAATTCAAATACTCCAGCGGAACGTCAAACATTCTTTCCCTTATCATTCGCAATACGGTGGGTGATGCACATTACCACAGTTTCCCGGCAACGGAATTATTTTATAAGATAGGTGCATACAGCATGGTGATGGAGCCTGATCCCAGTGGCACGTTTGTCGGTTCTTCCTACGCATTTGGAACGGCCCGCGACTGGGCACGTTTCGGACTACTCTATAGCAACAATGGAAATTGGAATGGAGAACAAATCTTTTCTAAAGAATGGGTTACCTACACAACAACACCCGCGCCTGCAGCACCACGCGGTGAGTATGGTGCACAATTTTGGTTGAATGCCGGAGCGAAAGACAATCCATCAAACCGATATTATCCCGATGTACCCACTGATTTATATTGGGCCGATGGTTATGAAGGTCAAAATATTTTCATCATTCCTTCAAAGAAACTGGTGGTAGTGAAGCTTAGTTTATCGCAAGGTGAATACCTGGACGATAACGCATTTCTTTCAGGAATAATTGAAGCACTGAAGTAACGTTACCCTACTTTTTTTTCTTTCCACTGGGTTGCGGAAGGGTAATAATATCAGCTTGTTTTATAACTGTAGCCTCAACCTGTCTTTTCGTATCTGACACGGTCGTCCAGGCAACTGCAATGTTTCCACGATAGGCATCCAGCGCAATGTGCTCACCTATGTTTCCGGATAGGAAAAATGATTCCTCATTTAGCTTTTTATATTTAAAAGAGTTTCCATTATCCACTGAGTATGCCAGGTAAACATCTGCTAAATCTTCCGCTGTATTTCCTTTTGAGTAATAGGCGATGTAGATGATGCCCGTTGTTATATCTACTGAAATGGCCGGCATAAATTGGTTCTGACTTTTCACACTATCCCCGGCAATCTGCAACGCGGTAGTCCAATTATCTCCTAAGTTGTGTGACCTCAGAAACCACACATCTGTGTCAGTGTCTTTACTCTTATCTGCAAAAACATAGAAGAGGCTTCCATGAAATTGGCTTGGACTATTGTCAATAGTTAATGTTGGCAATCCATTCGCGCTTTCAACACCGGGTATATCCAGTTGCCATCCGCCTGTTTGGTTGTGCACAAAAATATCACCCGATATCCACATACCTCCTTTATCAAAGGATCGGTCTAAATAGATTTTGCCATCGAAACTCCATCCGATAAATAGTTTGCCATCCATGGTAGCGATGGGTGTGGCTCCGCGAGGTGTCTTATTATCATCGAGGCAATCTCCAGATGTTGCATTTATCTTCAGTGGATCACTCCATTTTCTACCATCTTTGGAAGTAGCAAACATAATGTTGCTTACTTTTTTTGCATCATCACTTCCATACGCATCAAATTCGGTCCACGTCATCATGATGTCGCCCGACTTTGGATTTGTATTTAGACCAGGGCCTGCAACATTTTTGGTGCTTATGGCTAATGATCCGCCATCACTCCATTGTACACCCCCATCTTCTGAGGACTTAATTATAAATTTGTCACCCGACATTTCCCTTTCTACATATACACACTTTATGTCTCCCTTTCTTCCGGCATGCAACACAAAATTCTGTGTCTGCTTTCCTTCCGTTTTTAGCGAAACCGCTTTCCATGTTTTTCCATTGTCATGGGAATTGAAGGTAAGTCCTGGGGTTGTGACTAAAACAATGTTCTCAGGCGTTTTTCTGTTTACCGCAATGGACGGTTCATAACATTCCGATTCGCTTAACGCGATCGACTTCATCACCTGTGCCTGCGATAAGAATGATAACAGGAGAAATAGAAATAGTAAATAGATCCTCATAGCTTCATCAATGTATGTGAACTGAACGTTCACAGCTTCAAAACTAATCTTTAGCGTGGGTATCTAAAATTATTTTTTTTACTTCTACCACTAAAGATTCATGTGTACACAGGATATGGTGTCGTTTCGTCACCTAAAAATCAAGGCGGAATAGGTTGCCAATAAAAAAGTAAATACATTTATGCATTGAGCCCGCCCCAACACATGATCATGTGTTGTTGTTAGTATGTTATTATTTGAACCGTTGATACGATGAAAAAGAAAACCGAACCTCCAGTGTTTATTATGTTTGTGCGCCATTGCGTGCTTTTCAAAACGAAAGAAAAATTATACTGGCTATTTGGTGTGTTCGTCTGGCTAGATCTTGCTGTTTTCATCTATGCCATTTCACAATTTTTTGCGTTGCGTTGAATTCTTTCATCGAGCTTACAAAAGTGAATAGCCCAATGGAAGAGATTTTTGCCTTGACTATTTAAAGAATGAACAGGTAAGAAAACATTCTGGTATCATTGATATAGAATGGAAGATTGGAGTAGATTCGGTAAGTTTAGTACCACCCCATAACCATCCTAAAACAATTTCGTTGAGGGATGGATGAATAACCTTGTACCATCCATGACGGAACGAAGAACGCTAATCTGGATTATCCTGATTTTCTCCTTTATAAAAATCGTGCTCCACTTCTACTCCAATCTGTTCAGCCACTACGGAGTTTTTCGTGATGAATTATATTACCTGGCTTGTGCCGAACATCCCGACTATGGCTATGTAGACCAACCTCCATTCTCCATTTGGTTACTTTCTATTAGCACCTTTTTGTTTGGGAAATCAATTTTTGCCCTTCGCCTATTGCCTGCACTATTCTCTGCTGCGGCTATTTTTCTGGCGGGGCTCACTACTATCGAACTAGGTGGAAAAAAATGGGCTGTGATCTTGGTGTGTCTATCACTTCTTATTTCACCGATCCAAATGGCCTTTGGCACGTATTATTCCATGAACGTAATTGACCTGTTTCTTTGGTCGCTCGCTGCATATCTGGTGGTGATGATTCTTAAAAATCAAAGGCCAGTTGATTGGATAAGTTTAGGCTTTGTATTGGGCATTGCATCGCTCAACAAAATAGGCGCATTATTTTTTGGTGCAGGTCTATTGTTGGCGCTTTTATTTACACCCAATAGAAAAATGCTTTTGACCCGGTGGCCATGGTTCACTGGCATCATCAGTCTCAGTATTTTTTCTATCTATGTTATATGGAACATGAACCACGATATGGCACATTTGGAATTTATCCATAATGCTTCTTCAGGTAAGTATTCCG
>JBBRKB010000011.1:0-21040 GCA_038218385.1 Cytophagales bacterium
GCTGTGCTTTAAAATTTTCATACACAGCAAAAAGCTTCTCCCACACCTGGATAAATTTGACTTTGTTCTCGGTAAGGTTCTCATCGAAGCTCCCCCAAAAACTTTGCAAAAACGCCACCTGCTCTTCGGTTAGAAAATCAAAGCTCGAATCCAATATTTTCTGGTAGCGTAAATCTTTAAACAGCAGATCGGCCTTCACCATATACTTATCCACTTCTTCAAAGTCGCGCACCAACATCTCGCCCCAAAAATAAAATTTATCAAAAGTTTCCTTTGTGGAGATTACTTCCGAATACGATTTAAATAACCGGTGAACCAGTTCTAATTTATCAGGAACTTTATAGCTAGAAAGATTGCCAATAAAATCTTCAATGGTTAATAGTTTAGGCGGGAAGACTGGCCGCTTGATGAGTTCAGCCAAATGCTTTCTAAAATATAAAGATGCACGCCGGTTAGGAAACACGAGCAGCACATCGCCCAGCTTTGGATATGCTTTGTAAATTTTTTCTGCCAGTTCCTTTAAAAAGGGGTTCACCATATCACAAAGCTATCAAAGTATTTTTCACAACCATATATCATCTACCCAACCAACACTTCAGCATAAATTTTCTTGTACTCAAGCGGATTGAGCTTTGTTACCGATTTGAATTGTCTGTTGAAATTCGATAGGGTTTGAAACCCACTTTCGAAACACGTCTGTGAAATGTTCATTTTCTTTTCGATTAGTAATTTGCATGAATATCCAATCCTAATCTCTGTGAGGAAATCCGAGAATGTTTTGTTTGCATGTATCTTAAAGTATCGGCTGAATGATGTGGGTGTCATATTCGCAATGGCAGCAACATCACCAAGGCTGATGCGGTCACGAAAATTTTTCATTACGTAGGCATGTACTTTGTTCATGCGTTCCGTGTCTGCCTCTTTTAAGGTGTTGCTATAGCCTTCGCTTGATAACAAAACATATTCGTGCGTGTGCGCCAGCTGGTTTAAGATTGACAATAACGCAAGCACACGATCAAAGTCTTTCAACTTTATGATGTCATGCATTTGACTTTTTATTTTTTCAGCAGTTTCGCCAATGATCTCCATACCTTGTTTGGATTTTGCGAAGAGTTGACGGATCCAATACATTTCATTCTTGTGTAAAAATTGATCACCCAAAAAATCATCGTGAAAATAAATCACAAGTCCTTCAGTCCACAGCTGTTGATTGCCTTCGAAATATTCGTGATCGCTTCTCCACAAATGTGGAAGGTCAGGTCCCGTAAAAACCAAGTCTCCTTCTTTAAAGGGTTTCACATGATCACCAATAAAGCGAGTGCCTGTGCCTTTCAAAACAATGAACAATTGATATTCAGAATGAAAATGCCAATTGGAATCAAAATGAGACTCCTTCAGGAATTTTATTTCAAATGCCTGATTTGTTGATATGGGCGATTTTTGAACGGCAGTCTTCACAGCATACAGGTTTTATCCATTACCATGACTCTAATTTATCATGCAAATTAACAACTTCAACCATTCTATGATATAATACAGTCAGAATGTGGCAAAATACAGGAATCGTTTGCGCGGTATTATAGCCAACTTTACCCGTCAATTCGAATCTACTTGCATGAGGCAGATTATTTTCTTTTCACTCTTATTAATGAGTACCCTTTTCATTTCTTGCCAAGATAAAAAGCGTGATGAAGGCCCGCGAAGAATAGAAATTTTATTCCTCAGTCACGATAGTCAGCACCATAATTCCGCGCAATATATGCCACTCTTGGCTTCGGCTCTTTCGAAAGAAGGAATCAATTTCACTTACACCGACAAACTTTATATCAATCTGGTAGGTGGACAATTTGAGAAACATGGTACAGATACTTTTACGGCCAACATTATAAACAAAGAACATCCTGTGGTGCAATCGCTGCAAGAATTTTCAACATGGGATGAAACGTATGTTCATCATAAATTAACGGAGGATAAAACCATTCTCATGGAACGAGTCGATGGCGATCATCACGAGCCCTGGACATGGGTGCGTGAGCAAGGCAAAGGAAGAGTTTTTTCCACAGCTTATGGACATGATCATCCGGCAGCAAAAGTTTTATTGGATGGATTTCACATGGCCATAGAAGAGCGCAACATTGAAGAAGCTCTTGCTATTGCTGGCGATAAATTGATCCATGTTCAGGTGTCAGAAAATTATCGCGGCACGCCTGGCACAGGACAAACACCTTGGCATTTGTTCAAGTCAGGTCTGGAGAAAATAAAATACGCGGGAGCCGTATCGATAGAAAGCTTCACACCCGAAATCAAAGAACTCGCCGGGGCGGTTTGTATTTGGAAAAATCTGGCTGATAGTCAAGATGGTTTCGCATCAGAAGGAATTTCATTTTTAAAAAAATTATTAAACGTATAACACTATGTCGAATAAAAAAATCAATGTAGCCATTGTAGGATTAGGTTTTGGCGCTGAATTCATTCCCATTTATAAGAAACATCCCAATGCAAACCTGAGCGCGATTTGCCAACGCAATGAAGCGAAGCTCAAAGAGATTGGCGATGCTTTTGATATTGAAAACCGATATACAGCTTACGATGAACTACTGAAAAATCCAGACATTGATGCCGTTCATATCAACACGCCTATTCCTGATCATGGCATTCAATCGATAAAAGCATTGAAGGCCGGGAAGCATGTAGCGTGTACCGTACCTATGGCAACTACAATAGATGAGTGTGAACAGATTGTCAAGCTCACAAAAGAAACCGGCCTTACGTACATGATGATGGAGACGGTCGTGTATGCGCGTGAGTTTCTTTTTATGAAAGAACTATACGATAAAGGTGAGCTCGGAAAAATTCAATTCATAAAAGCAAGCCATCAACAAGATATGGATGGATGGCCAAACTACTGGCCGGGATTACCACCTATGTATTATGCCACGCACTGTGTGGGTCCGGTCTTAGGTTTGATGAGAGCGGAAGCAGAATATGTTTCTTGTTTTGGCTCAGGAACTATACGAGAGGAATTGCAACATCATTACAATTCACCCTATGCTGTAGAAACCGCACACATTAAATTCAGAAACTCTGATATCAGTGCGCATGTGTACCGTTCACTCTTTGATGTAGCACGTCAATACCGTGAAAGCTTTGAAGTGTATGGCTCAAAGAAAACAGTTGAGTGGCCTTTGATTGAAGGTAAACCGTTGGTCATGCACACTGCCAAAAGACCCGAACATGAAATTCCAGAAGAAGTAGAATGTCCTGACTTTGCAAAACGATTACCTGAACCTATCCAACGTTTCACAACGCAAGGTGTATACGATGCAGATGATCACACACATCTTTCTTTTACACAAGGCGCAGGTCATGGTGGTTCACATCCTCATCTGGTTCACGTGTTTGTTGATGCGTTGGTAAACAAATCCATTCCTTACCCAAACGCTGTGCAATCAGCAAACATAACCTGTGTAGGAATACTCGCACATGAAAGTGCCAAGCAGGGAGGAAAAATTATGTATTTACCGGAATTTACGCTGGCATAGTTGAGTACTAGCTAACAAGTCCCTTCCTCGAACTTGAAGAAAACGGTACAATACGTGTTTCTTTAAAATCGGTAAAGTCTTGTGTGAGGTTTACGTCCGGCCAATGTATTTCCAACTCTCCCTTCGCCACCCGATAGATAATGGTATACAGCGTACCAAAAGATTTTTTAAAATTGGTACTGTACAACGGTGGGCGCAAAAAATGTTTCAGCATGGAAGCCTCTGTTTCATCAGGCGAATTTATTTTTTCTTCTAGGAAGCGTTTCCGTTCAATGGTTCCCGTAAGGAAAGCAAAGTCTGTCCACTCCACTTCTGATTGATGGTTTGTGGAAACTGGAACCTTTACAAACTGCGGTTTGCGATCAGGTGAAAGATACGCCGTACAATATTCACCATCCTTATCAACCAGTGTTACATTGTAGGCCATGTGAACAGGCACTCGGCTCAATACATCTGTTGCTTCCTTTACATGGGTGCAGGTCTCAAGAATGTAACGCATGATAATAGGAATCCCGAAACCTTCTCCGGTAATTTTTCTTCCTCCAAATGTCAGCGAAGCAGCAAGTCCCGAAGCGTTCATGCCATCCAACAACCCCCATGTACAATCACTCACACCGATAACGGGTTGCAACCAATTGGAATAAAGCATGGCACCCTCAAACATCTTGAAGCTGTAATCATAATTCCGTATCAACGAAGGGCTATCACGTGTCCAGGCCACCTGGGAGCAAGCAGACATATAGGCGGGTGGTGAAAACATAGTAAGAAACCGTGCTTCCAGATCACCACCTCCGACTAACGAGAGCAACTGATTATACACAGGCATAAGCTCTGGCATGTGCGACTCCAGTTCCCTTACAGAAGTGAGGTATCCCTTCCTTGCCAAATAACCTTCCGATAAAAACCAATTTTTATAATGTGGCCATGTCCTTTCAAACAAAGCCTTCCATTTTTCTCCCGGTTTGTCCTCGTGAATACAATTGAACGAAATGATCATTCTATCTTAAATCATTTTAAATCCACCAATCTCAGCAGGCGCTACCGCAGACGAATTCGTAACGTAATCCTCTGCCGCGTAAAGTTCTTTTATGGCGTTGATCCATTGCGATGCGCGAGGATTTAGTTTGAAGTCATCTGTCATCAAACGGCCACGCATAACGAGGATACCCATATCGGCACCTTCATAAAAATAATCATCTTTGCGACTGATGCGTAGAAAAAATGCTTCCTTCTCCGTTTCAACAGCCCGACGGTGTGTATCCATCCGTGAAAACTCAATGGTACCATCGTCATTCATTTTATAAATTCCTGATCGTGGCGCTTGTGTTATCACCTGAACTTGTGAGTTGGTATACTTGATTACCAACTGTCCCCATGAGTCAATGTTCTCTGGTTGAAACCATCGGTTATTAATGGCATTTATATTTAGCTTGTATGGCTGACCCATCCAATCCAACAAGTGGAACAACACCAGGGGCATATCTGACAATGCAAAGACAGCATGGTTGGTAATGGAACTCGCCCCTGTGATGCGCGGATTAAGTTCACCCAAATAAAGTGCATGTGAATCATCATCGATCAAAAAATCCAATTCGAAGTAGCCCTTATATCCTTCCTTGCGAAGTTGATTGCCAAAAAGTTGTGTGTAGCGTTTTGCTTTTTTACGAATCTCTGGGGTGAAGGCATCAGCATAAATTTCATTTCCACACCAACCTCCCTTGTACGGTGTCAGTTCTTTGAAGCCAACCAGTTCGGTCATCAATGGAGCCACGATAGTTCCACTTTGTGTTACGCAAGCTTCAATGGCCGAGCCCCTACAGTTGATGCGCTTCATCACCTTCACCTCCTTTTCTTTTACAATTTCATCGGCATATTTTTCCCACTCCGTTTCATTCTTTATAAAAAATGTAGTGTGGCCTGAATCGCCAAAGGGAGTTTGAATTACCAGGTCGGTACCGAGTTTCTTTTGGGTAAGTGAATTAAGGTGTTCATAACTTTTTACTTTTGATAAAATGTAGGGCACACAAGGTACACCCGCCTTTTCAGCAATGCGATTGGTGTTCACTTTGTTGTCCATGTAGGTGCGCATTTTTGCAGAAGGAAAGCAAACTTCAAGGCCGAGTTGCTTAGCCAGTTGTTCTGTTCGTGCATCAAACATCAGAAAGAGTGCCTTGCCTTTTTCACCGCGCCCTTTAATGTAATCCACTACCTCCTTATGTTCGAGTAAATAATTGTTTATATCTTCAATGCTCTGAAATTCTTCATGTGGCATTTCTTCCTTTGGTGAAAATACATTGGGATGAAGGCCATCAAAACATTCGATGTAGCAAATGAATTTAAAACTCTTTATCCACTCATCAGAACCGAGCAAGTTGAAGTTAGTGGCGCTAATAAAATAAATAGGTAATTCATTTCGATAAAAGAATCTTCGTATGTCGGATATTCCGTTGAGAACATTCGTAGATTTTGTCTTTATGGTTTTCTTCGCCGTTTTTGTGCTGGCCACTTTTGTTACTTTCTTTTTTACGGCCTTCTTTACAGTAGATTTTGTTGCCGACTTCTTCGTTGTGCTCTTTATTTTTTTTGCGGATGTTGCTTTTGACTTCATTGGTTATTCGGTTTTGTTAAATATATTTTTCTAAAATGAGATAATCCCGCTCCTTTTTCAAGGTGTTATCGCGACTGCTTTTTGAAGCCAACCAAAAAATGATACCCAAAAAAGTAAGCGCAAATAATATAGCCCATTCCAGTGGCCACTTGAGTGCAGCAGGACTTACCGGAATGGTAATGGCCAACAAAATAAGAACAGAGCCTGCAATGGAAATGTAGCCTGTCCACTTTCCACCCGGCGCAAGAAACGGACGGTGTTGATTAGGAAATGATCGCTTAAGTTTAAGATATGAAAATGAAACACCCAAGAATGCAGCGGCAATACATAGCGAACCGACATCTACAAAGGCAATCATGGCACCACGACCAAGGAATGAAGAACACAGCGTGACGACTCCACTAAAAAGAACGGCCACGTATGGTGTTTTAAATTTTGGATGAGATGTCCCGAGCACCGGCGCTATAATTTTTCCTCTACCCAGGGCAAACAATACCCTGGAGCCTGCGAGAAAAAATCCATTCCAGCTCGTGAGCAAGCCGATAAGGATAGCAACCAAAATTCCATTCACTAAAATCTTCGATTGAAAGGCCGCTTCAAATGCTTTCGCTGTAAATAAATCTGCGCCTGTCAACGATGACCAATTGGATATCATCGAAGTACTAAAAATAAGAAGCATGTAAAACACTACTGCCGCAACAATGGAGACGAGGATCAGTATGCCAATGCTGCGATGCGTTACATTTTCTTTCGCTTCTTCGGCTCCTTGCGGAATGGTATCAAACCCCACCAACCAAAAAGGAACAGTGGCAAACACACTAATAATTCCAGCACCAATACTTGGCGCTGAATACCCTACGAAGAGTGGATACAAGTTCTCCACTTTTCCTTTCCAAAAACCAACAACCACTACGCAAGAAACAATGGCGAGGAAAATAACAGTTAGGTAAACCTGAAAGCGCATGGAATTTTGAACGCCCACATAGTTGATATAAGTGATGAGGGCGACAAAGCCAAACGCTAATAAAATGTGCGTTCCAAAAATGGTGTCACCATTAATTGTGTAGAGTGGCCAACGATCAATGGCCGGAAACATATAGCTTAGAATTTTTCCAACTGAAATAGCTTCAAATGCCGAGACCGATAAATAGCCAAACGACAGAAACCATCCCACTAAAAAGGAATGTTTGCTTCCATACGCTTTGTAAGCATACGCAACCTCACCTCCCGAAACAGGTAGCATGGCAGTGACTTCGGCATAACAAAGGCCAATGAACAACATGAGCGTTCCACCAAGAGCAAAAGCAATGCTTGCGCCCAATGGACCTGCGGTCTGGAGCCATGGCCCCATGGCCGTTACCCATCCCACACCAATCATGGCACCAAAGGCAAGACAAAAGAATCCTGCTTTTGTAATTTCTTTTTTTAATGTTGGCCGCTTTGTATATATTTTATTTTCTGCTGTCATGCTTTTGAGTTGGTTGCTTTAACTTTCTTTTTTCCAACCATGGCACCACCCATACCTATGGTTGCTCCCATCAGGGCAGATCCTGCGTGTTGACGTTTTAATGCAGCTTCGGAAAATATCCGCAAGCCCAGATCAGGACGATAGCCATGAATCTCTTTCACATCCAGTTCCTGAAGAAATTGTAGTATCCCTTTTGTCATCACCTGCCCGGGTACCAACACCGGGAAACCGGGTGGATAGGGAATGACAAAGGCCGCGCTCACCAATTCCCTTCCTTCTTGCATGATCTTGCTGCACGATGATAGCATGGCGTACTCACATTTCGACTCATCGTACGCAAGGAAATACGCTTCGCGAATACGTCCTCCAGGAATACCAGCAACCGCTCGAAAAGAATCATGGAAATAACTGAAGTCAGGGAGAGGCGGTGCTTGCTCGGTGAGTGAATATATTTTGTCTTGAAGGATACGGTCTTCTTCAGGATTGAGTGCATCGAATTGCAAATCTATTTGCTCGGCAATTTTTAATAACGAACTGATCAAATAACTTACCGAGCTCCGTGTCGTGCCAATGTTGGTCATGAACAGCACAGAGTTGCGCGATGTTTTGTTGATCTGAATATGGAACATGTCCATTAAGTATTTATTCTTGAAGGTATCGCCATCCACACCGGTGTTGCCGATGTGCATATTTATCTTTGTAGGATCCAAAACGAATTCATCGTTCGTCCAGGATTCTTCAAGTCGATGCCAACCATCACTTGTGTTATAGTACTCCGATAATCCCGATTGTCTATGTTTATCAGGAATAAGATCGGCAATGGTGAGTATCTTAAAATATTTTTTAAGCTTGGGATGATCATTGATCTTGGCGCGCAACAACATGGCCATCTCCACACTTTTTTCAACAAGCTCATATCCTTCAAACGAAACCTGTCGTCTACCAATGTCCAGCGAAGCCAGTATTTGATAATTGGCCGAGGTTGACGTGTGGGTCATGTAGGCTTCATGAAAAGAAGTTTCCGCTTTACGTTCAAACTCTTCGTCATAAATGTGAATCATTGATCCTTGCCTGAACGAAGACAATGTTTTATGTGTAGACTGTGTTGCATACACGCGGATCTTCACAAGTTCAGGATTAGGTAAAGTGGGCAATGCATCGCCACCTTTCTTTTTTACTTCGGCCAAATGATTTCGGTACTGCTCTTTGTACTCATCTGTTTTATACTTCTTGAAAAGCTTTCGTGCCACATACATAGCGGTACGTTGCCTGTAGGTATTGGTGAATGCCGCAAATGCAAACCACGCTTCGTCCCAGAGAAAAATCATATCCGGTTTTATCGCCAGCACTTCTTCCATTACCCGCTCCACATTATACACAATGCCATCGAACGTGCAATTCGTCAGCAGCACCATCTTCACTTTATCCAATCGTCCGGCTCGCTTCAGTACAAGCAACCGTTCTTTAATCTCCGAAAGCGGAACAGCACCATACATGGAATATTTTTCCAACGGATAAGAATCGAGATAGGTAACGTAGGCGCCTGAAAGCACCATGCTATAATGATGTGACTTGTGACAGTCACGATCGATGAGCACTACATCATCGGGTTTTACCAGGGCTTGCAACACAATCTTGTTGGATGTTGATGTGCCATTGGTGGCAAAGTATGTACGCTTAGAACCAAATGCTTTTGAAGCAAGCTCTTGTGCTTTCTTTAATGGGCCGGTAGGTTGTAGCAACGAATCAAGTCCACCTGTTGTAGAGGAAGTCTCGGCAAGAAAAAGATTCCTTCCATAGAAATCACCAAAGTCATCAATCCAGTTTGATTTAAAAATTGAATTACCCCTCGATATCGGCATGGCATGAAACACACCGGTGGGCTGCTGGCTATACTCTTTTAGGGCTGTATAGAAAGGTGTCTCGTACCGATCTTTTATTCCACGAATCACACTCAAGTGAAATTCCTGTGCGTCTTCTTTCCGATAGAAAATACGTTTGAAAATTTTTAACCCATTGTCGGGCAAACTTCTTACAGCGGAATCGGTAATGTAGTAGATGTCCAACTCCGGACGCAACAACCGTATTGCTTCACCCAACATAATTCCCAATTCATATTCAGGATAATCTTCATAATTATCCTTTAGCAAATCAGAAAGAAAAGGTTTCAATACACCATTACTATTTTTTGACTTAAATGGAATTTCACTCCTCACCACACACGCCTGAATATTGGGATTGGCAACCAAAGCAATTAACGAATCCTGATATGACTTCGCGAAAACCAACTGGTAAATGAAATGCTCTTTGGGATCGCGTACATTGTCAATGTTTTTGGCAATGATTTGCTCTTCCTTTTGTGTTAGGTCATCAACAAAGAGGACTTCAAAATATCTTTTCTTCGATTTATTTTCTGATGTTCCTTTATTCTCTTTTCTTTTCAACAACGAAGCATACGAAAGTATATCTGGATCCTGGCGGTAATCTTCACTGGCCAGAAGCCTCAAAATTTCCTTAACGGAATTTCTTAGGATTTGAAACTCATCATGCTTGATAAAATCATTGATCACATGAAGAATATCATTGCCTGGAAAAGCAAAGTATTGTTCCACTTCACGTAATGTCGTCATAGCCGCAAGCAACTGCGCCTTCCCTTCCTCTTGCTCCTGCTTGCCTTTTTTCTTTGTTAGATTATACGATTTCAATTTAAAATCAGTCCACAGGCTGGTTCGGAGTTGGGCGATATTATAATGGTGAGTTGTATTATCTGCTTCACCATTGTTAGTTGTGATTAGTTTCATAAGCGTCAATGTTAAAAAGTTGCTGGCCGCTGGTTGCTAGCTTCTAAGGGTGTGGAGTTGTGATGGGGTATGTTAAGAAAATAGTTAGTGTGTGTGAGTGTGTAGAACACTTCAACCTTTAGAATGAAGGGCCAGGCGGTTTCCTTCGGTGTCGAGGAAAAGAGCAAAAAATCCCACGGCCTCGTTGATCAGTGTCTTCGGCATAATAACACGCCCTCCTGCTGCTTCAATTCTGCCTAGTACTACATTAAGATCCCGGCCTCCATTCAGGTAAAGGAGCGGACCTGTTGTGTTGGGCACGCAACCTTCTCCCGTTACAATAGCGCCACCAATACCGGCCTTCGCTGGAAAGAAAGCCATCGAATATCCATTCACCTCCGTAAATTCCATCTCTATAATATAGATAGCATTGTAAAATGCCATCGCGCGTTCAAAATTATAAGCAGGTATATCAAACCAATTTATGAAATGTTTCAAATTCAAAGGTTTCTCTTTCTTTACATGTTTTACTGCTGTCTTCATTTTATCTATGATTAGTTACAACTTTGTTTTAATTTCTATCTTATTTGCTATTGCTTTTGATCTTTAGTTGATCTTCACTTTTAGCACCTCGGTGATCTGGTTGAGGCGGGTTGGCTTGTTTAGTTGTCCAAGTGTTTGCAGATACGGGGTTTGTGCGCCCTCCTGATAAATATCAAACATCACTTTTCGGTCGCGAAAACTTTTCAAGGGTTGACCGAGACGCAACACGCCCATCTCCCTGCTGCGTTTCACACGGTCTATGTCAATTTCAATCGGGATCAATTCTTCGCCGGTACTTGCCTGGTGCAACACGCGGCCATCCGGGCCACATATAAGAGAGCGCCCCGTGCCACCATCACCCAATCCATTGATATCAAAAATGAAACACTGATTGGTTGCCGCTGTCGCCTGTACGAGTGCAAGTTCTATATCACGATCAATCGTGGCCGTTAATGTTGGATGCAAGATGACCTCTACTCCATTCACAGCCAACGTACGTGACGTTTCAGGAAACCACATATCATAGCACACGGTAATACCAAAGCGCCCAACATTGGGAACATCAAAAATCAAAAACTCGTCTCCTCCCGTAACGCCAACTTCGTATGGATAAAACGGAAACATTTTGTTATACCTTCCCACAATTTCTCCCTGAGGGTTGATCACCGTTGCCGTGTTATAAATTTCATGTTCCTTTTTTTGAAACATCGTACCGGGTATCAACCAGATTCCATAATGTTTTGCCAATTGACAAAATTCGTTCTCTGTCACATTCGGAAATCCTTGCGCGTTGAACGTCAACGGGCCAAAGGCACAGAGCTCACTGAACATAACCATTTGTACCCATGGGTACACCGACATCATTACGTCAAGTTTATGTTTCATCACCGGCACATTACTATGGCTTGCCGACACATGCATTTGTATACCGGCTATTGAGAATGGTGTCATATATTTTACTGGGTTAGTTTGAATAATTCTTCTTCTATAATGTCGAGCCCTTTGTTAAGCAACTCATGCGATATGACCAGCGGGCTCAAGACACGGATCACATTTCGGTTAGTACCTGCGTTCAATATGATAAGTCCACGTTGTAAACAAGCTGCAGTCAATTTTGCTGTTAGTTCCGTATCGGGTTGCGCCGGATCGTTGTTCTTAACAAACTCAACGGCTTGCATGGCGCCCAGCCCACGCACATCACCGATGCATGAAAACTTTTTTTGCATTTTAAAAAACCGATCTTCCACGATTTTACTTAAGGCTATGGCCTTGGCATTCAAATCAATCTCCTCCATGTAATCAATGGTAGCATTCGCAGCAGCGCAACAAACAGGATTACCGAGATACGTTCCACCGATAGTGCCAACGGCAGCGGCATCCATAACGTCTTGCTTACCAATCACTGCACCAATGGGCATACCCGACCCCATTGACTTTGCCCATGTGGAAATATCGGGCGTGACACCATAATGGTGATAGGCGCCCCATTTTCCTGTCCGGCAAAATCCAGTTTGCACTTCATCAAATATTAATACAATGCCATGGAGGTCACAAAATTTTCGAAGTGCTTCTACATATTTTTTGGGTGCTACATTAAAACCACCTTCACCTTGCACAAGCTCAATGATGACTGCAGCCACCGAATTGGGATCAACAAGTTTATGGGTTGCCTCTTCAAGTTTTTGTATTTCTCCGTCAATAAAATCATCTTCTCTCATGCCTATTCCATCATGATAAAAACTGGGAAAAGGAAGGCGGTATACTTCAGGCGCAAACGGCCCACACCCAACTTTATAACTAATCTTGGATGTCAATGTCATCGCCATCATGGTGCGGCCATGAAAGGCTTCGGTGTAGCACAACACGGCTGAACGTTTAGTAGCTTGTCGCGCAATCTTGATCGCATTCTCAACTGCCTCAGCTCCCGTGTTGGTTAACATTACTTTTGTTTCATCGCCATGCGGAAAAAGATTTACCAATCTCTCGCACAACGCGATGTAGGGTTCATAAGTAGAAACATGAAAAGAAGTATGGATAAGTTTTGCCGCTTGCTGTTGAATAGCTTCCACAACCGGAGGCGGGCAATGGCCTGCATTGATCACACCTATACCTCCACCAAAATCAATTAACTCCTTTCCATCGGCATCGATAATCGTAGCATCACTCGCTTGCACAGCGGTAGAGGGAACAAAAATGCTAACACCATTTGCTACAACGTTGTGTCTTCGGGTAAAAAATTCTTTTGCTTTGCTTGAATCAATAGATTTTTCTTTTTGGTGATTTGCTTTCAATGCCATGCATCTTAGTTGGTTAGAAATAAATTAAAAACAGAATCTAATGGAAGAGCCAATCGAAAATCGGTCATTCAATAGAAGTAGTAACGGGATGTGAGGGAGGCCTCACGAAATTGATTTTTCCTTTAAGCTGCATCGCTAGGAGCGAAGCTTAAATTCGTGGTAGAAGAACTTAAATATAATCTTTAGGATGAATACCAGAATTGTAAATATAGTCAAAAATGACCAGAAACTCCATTTTAAATGGTTAAACCTTCGAACACTATTGGATTTACTTCATTAATACATTTTCTGATGCGAGAAGATAACACACACTTAATCCTTCTTTAATGCAAAATAAATACGTGTGATTAATTCTTAAAACTCAACTTCTATATAGCCGCTTGATCTTATTTTTGTGTGGCCTCGCAAAACACCCGGCCTCCACGCTGGTCCTTCTTTTATTAATCGAATCGCCTCTTGGTCGCATGGAAGACAAACGCTTTGAGTAATAACGAAGTCGTCAAGCGTACCATCGGTATCTACAGAAAAAACAATCTTAACTTTTCCATTTCGGAATTTCATTGACTCGGTTTTCTTAAGACTTTTGTCTATATATTTTTTATATGCCGCCAAACCTATTTCAGGAAATGGAAAAATACTTACCTGATCATACACAAAGCGCTCACCTTTCGTATCCATTGCCACGCCACGCACTAGGCGATCATCACGATAGAGTTCTTGATAATGTGGCTTGCCCGAATCGTAGTAGCCATACCAATAGCCTTGCTTCAATCCTTTCACATACTCCCCTTCTTCTGCTACTTGCCCGTTGGTATGCCACGTAACTTCTTTTCCATTCCCATTCTCCACTTGCTTATTGCCAAGCGAATCCCAAATATTTTTGGTGAAGGAACCATTCTCATAAAAAACTTCGCTCTTTAGTTGTCCATTATCAAAGTAGGTTTCCCATCTTCCAACGGCGCGATCATTTACATAGCGGCCCAGCGATTGATAGGTGTTGTGATCTGAGTAGTAGCGAAAAATTCCATGATGCATGCCATCCTTATAAGCACCTTTCATTTGAATCCGTCCATCTAAATAAAAATCACGTACGTCTCCCTGCCAGCGGTTTAATGAATCACGATTTCCGTAGCGATAGTAACGCGCTTCGTAACCTTTTTCAATTTCATGCCACGCATCGTCATACCATACCTGGATAGGCTCAAGCTTTGGCATTTCACTACGCATGGAATCTTCCTCTTGTTTAGGATTACTTGTAAAAGAATAGTTTGGGTAATACTGAAGTTTAGACAATGTGTCCGATTGGATTTTTACAAACTCAATACTGTCCAGATAAATGTATGATTCGGTATCAATCATCAGCGCTTGAAAATTTGCTTCGGCTCTTCTGAGTTTTGCATATTGCCTAATGACCGTTGTGTCGTGCACCAATTCATCTGGCACATGGTGTACATTCATTAACATAGCATGTGCTGAGTCCCACGAATGAATGACGGAACGCAAGCTGTCTGCAAACTGATTATCGGGAAGTGATTGTTTGTAGACACCATTCAGTTTTTTCTCAGCATCCAACACTGCCTGAAAGGCGTTGTAATAATAAAGCTGATCTTTGGGCGCTATCACTATCAACAGCGGTGATACAATAGTAATAACCAACATCGACATTTTTGTTCGTAAGAAATTGAAGTAATGTATCGCTGAAAGGATAAGACCAGAAAGAAAGCCTCCAATGTGCGCGGCGGAATCAACGTTAAGACCTTTGGCGATAAAATAATTGATAACAACAAAAATGACGAAGTTGATCAAAACGCTTTTTAGCACTTGGCTATTGCGGAAGTTCACCATCACCTGCCGCATGATCACATATCCATAAATACCAAAGATGGCGCCCGAAGCACCCGCGCTCACAATGTATACATTGAACAGCAGGCTGGCGATGTTTCCAAGAACACCTGTTATAAAATAAAGACAGATGATATGGGGTGTTCCAAAATGCGGCTCCAGGATTTTTCCCAATCCATAGAACGCATACATGTTAACAACCAGGTGAATGATACCCCAATGCATGAACATGGAAGAGAACAAACGCCAGTAATCACCCTCAAGCACAAACGGATTCAACAGCGCACCACTATTTATCATAGCAAAATAATCTTGCTGACGATCAAACATAATGCTGCCTTGGTTGATTGCCATCACAGCAAAGACCAGCACATTAATGCCGATGAGTAGTGATGTGCCGGGAATCTTTTTTACCATGAATTATCTATTGATCGCCTCAATACGTTGCAATAAAGGCGGATGCGAGTAATAAAAAAACACATATACAGGATGTGGGTATAAATCGCTTAATGAATCAACAGAAAGTTTCTTCAGCGCATTAGCGAGTGAGGGCCCATTGTATTTTTCCTTCGCATACGCATCGGCTTCAAATTCATTTTTTCTGCTCAACATGCTCATGAACAAGCCCGTGATAGCCGAGATCGGTGAAAACAAAATAGTGAACGCAATAAGGTTTAAATGAATCGCTTGTTGACTTCCGCCCAAGGCAAGGGATAGGTTTTCATTGAAGACCATGAGGGAAAGCACCCACAAGGAAAATACAATCTGCACTACAGAAAGAATGTAACCCCATATAATGTGCTTCTTCTTAAAGTGGCCCACCTCATGCGCCAGAACAGCGACAAGTTCCTCCGTTGTGTGATTCGCGATCAAGGTGTCGTACAGAACTATTTTCTTCTTCTTTCCCATTCCGGAGAAAAAAGCATTTGCCTTCTTAGATCGTTTCGATCCATCAATCACAAAAACATTTTCGAGTGGAAAATCTACTTTCGCTGAAAAATTTTCAATCGCTGATTTTAATTCACCCTCTTCCAAGGGCATTAACGTATTAAAGAGTGGAAGAATAAGTGATGTGTAAAACATGTTCAGTAAAAGCACAAAACCCGCCGCGACAAGAGAGAACCAAATCCAAAAATTGGGACCTATTTCATTTACCAAAAATATTAGCAGTGAAAGTAATCCGCCACCAATAATTCCGCCCAGCAGATAACCTTTTAATTTATCTGATATAAAAGTCTTTACCGTTGTTTTATTGAAACCATATTTTTCTTCAATAACAAATGTGGAGTACCATTGAAATGGAAGCGTAAGGATATCAGAGGCCAACATCAACGCGCCAAAGAATGCAAGAGCCAGAAGAATTTCATTTGCGATGTGTGGACGAAGTAAACTATCAATCCAACCAAATCCGCCAAGCCATAACAATCCTACCGAAAGCAGAAAACTAAAACCCGAAGTAAGAAAAGAAAACCGAGCCTGATCCTTATGGTAAGCCAGTGATTTCAAATATTTTTCCTTGTCATAAAACGCTTCCACATCTTTGGGTATATCGGTGCGCTGATTCTTGAGGTTGATGTAGTCTAATGCCTGATCAAACACATAGCTGACAACAACAATAACCAGAATAATAAAGAGAATAGTTTGTGGTTCCATAATGGCACAATGCTACAAAAAATAGATGAAATGCGCATAAAGAACACAACACCTGAATGGCATTATAATAATGTATTTTGCATTAAATTGACGGCATGAGCAAAGGCTTCAAAACCATCCTTATTATTACGACTGCGTACGGGCTGGTAAGTGTTTTACTTTTTTTTGTATATGGTGTAAAACATGTCAATGACTCACATCGGTATATTGAATATGCTGCTACCCTTCAGCATGGATTTTATTTTGATCCGCATAACTTTTGGTATCTGGGCTATGCCCTTTTTATTTTTCTGGTCAATCAAATTCAGGATGGTGAGTTGGCGATCGTCATAGCGCAGTATGTGCTAAGTTGGCTGGCCGTGATTTGCATTTACAAAACGGCTGTACTTCTTTTTAAAAATGAAAACGGTGGGATCTTCGCTGCATTATTATACATATTGTTCATTGAGCTATTAACCTGGAATTCTTACATACTATGTGAATCACTTTATTGCAGCCTGATTTGCTTTTCACTTTATCTATTGGCTTCGCTATATGAGAGAGCTACAATCGGAAAAATACTAATGGCGGTATGGTTGATTCCCTTCACCGTACTAACTAAACCCACAGGCATCGCGTTGCTATGCGCGTTACTGGTTGTTTTGATTTTTATGGGAAGACGCTACCTTACCCATAGAACCCTTCGTTACACACTAATTTTACTTACCATTTCATTTTGTTTGGTATTGGCCAATAGAATGCTCACTACTTATCGTGTAATGGAGAATTATGAATTGGGGGAAATTGTATACGGCATCAGTACATTACATCCTAAACCCGAATATGATTTATTAAGCGTTGTTGTTCCAAACGATATTTACCTCCCTCCCGAAACAAATCCACCACTGGTAAAAATTGTAAGCTTCATGGCGCACAATCCAATCTATTGGACAAAATTATTTCTGTGTAAAACATTTTACCTATTAGTGCACATCAGGCCTTATTGGTCCGTCCAGCATAATATCTTTTCAATCATCATCTTGCTCCCACTTTATTACTATGCTATCCGTTCGCTCATCCACAACAAACACAAAATAGAAATTGCTTTATTCTTCCTGACGTATGTTTTACTTCATGTTGCTAGCATCGGCATCACATCGGTTGACTGGGACGGGAGATTTCTGATGCCACTGTTACCAGCCATTTTTATCATGGCCTCAACAGGGATGGCGATTGATTTCAATAAAATTTTCCGGAAGGGAATACATTGAATCTCATTTTAATGAGGCTTTGCGTTCTTTTCTGAATATTGAGAAAGTTTTGGTTCAGTCATTTATGGGTTTTGCATTTGCTGGTGATAACTTTCATTTTTCATCATCATTTCCACTATATCCTTATCCGTTTCAGATTCAAGAATTACTTCTTACTTTGCAGTTTAACCACGCTCTCCACTATCCGAGAATTTAATTCTAAAAAAATCTATAGATTTGGTACGGTAAATTTTAAACACTAGAATTGACAATGTCTACATCTCCTATTCTTATGGAACAGACCATGCGCTGGTTTGGACCAAACGATCTTGTAAGTCTTCGCGACATACTCCAGGCTGGCTGCACTGGCGTGGTTACAGCACTTCATCACATTCCATATGGCGAAGTATGGACGGTGGAAGAAATAAACAAACGCAAAAAAATCATTGAAGATGGAGGTCTTACCTGGACGGTGATTGAAAGTCTGCCTGTTCATGAAGACATTAAAAAGCAAAGCGGCTACTATAAGCAGTATATAGAGAATTATAAAATCAGTCTCCGTAATGTTGCTGCATGCGGGTTAAAAGTTGTTACGTACAATTTCATGCCCATATTAGATTGGCTGAGAACCGATCCTGTTTTCACACTTCCTGATGGCAGCAAAGCATTACGATTTGAGCGTGCTGCTTTCATTGCATACGATCTTTATCTACTGAAAAGACCAGGAGCTGAAAATGAATATTCAAAAGAAGATATTCAAAAAGCAGATAAACGCTGGGAAGGTATGTCGCAGGAAGAACGCGATACCCTTTTTAAAAATACAATGTTGGGCTTGCCCGGTATTGAAGAGTCGTTCACCGTTGAACAAATTCTTACCGCTTTAAAAACATACCAACACATTGATGCTAAAAAACTAAAAGAGCATTTATTTTATTTCCTTAGAGAGGTAATTCCCGTGGCAGAAGAATGCGGATTGAAGATGGCCGTTCATCCGGATGACCCTCCGTATCCCATTTTAGGTTTACCCCGAATTGTGAGCACTGAACAAGACGCTAAAGAATTATTGGAAGCAGTGCCTTCACCTGCTAATGGCCTATGCTTCTGCACCGGATCGTATGGCGCACGGCCTGATAACGATATTCTCAAAATGTTAAAACAGTTTGGTGATAGTGTACATTTCCTTCACCTGAGAAATACAAAAAGAGATAGCGAAGGAAACTTCTTTGAAGCAGATCATTTAGCAGGTGACACCAATCTGGCAGATGTTGTGAAAGAAGCATTGCAGATTATGAAACGAAGGGGAATCTCTATTCCCATGCGCCCTGATCATGGCCATCAGATGTGGGATGATCTTCAGAAAAATTCATACCCGGGATATTCAGGTATAGGCCGTATGAAAGGTTTAGCAGAGTTGAGGGGATTGGAGTATGGGCTTGCGCGTTTTATGTAGTCTTCAAAAGAATATTTTACTAGTTCAGCTTTCGTTCAATTAAATAAAATCACATGTTATTTTATCAACGCCTTGCCGTGATTTGTCTCGCGAGCACCATTTTATCGTGCTCCGAAAAAAATCAGACAACCCTTACGTTATCAAATCCATCTTCTATTAAACTAACGAATAAAGGCATTCATATAAGCCGCACTGATCTTACACCTCTACCTGCAGAAAATAAATTTCCGCTGATCCGAAATGAACAAGGGGACACGATAGCTTCACAACTTCTTATGAATATTGCTAATGAAAGTTGGGATGAACTGTTCCTCGTTACGGATATCGAACCTAACTCATCTGTCGTGTTGTCGCTTACATGGGTAGACAAACAACCTACTTATACCCAACAGACAAACATCCGCTTTGGGAAACGTGATGCGGTTGACTCACCTGTGCATACCAAGACAAGTGACACAACATATGCAAATCAAATCCAAGGTAAGCTGGGATATCAGGCCTATCAAACCGATGGGCCTTCGTGGGAAAATGATAAGGCCGGGTTTAGACATTATTTAGATGGTCGAAATTCAAAAGACTATTTTGGAAAAAAAGTTTCGTACATATCACCTGATTCAGTGGGTGTAAATAAAAAAGGGGAAGTTGAAGATAATTATCATGTGATGGCCGATTGGGGACGTGATGTTTTAGGCGTTGGAAACTCCGTGGGCTTGGGAGGAATCAATCTCAAGATTGGTGACAGTTTGTCCAGGATCGGATCCCTTGCCAATGATACCCTAACAAATGTTGAACGAACTATATTTAAAATCACTAACCGAGGACCCATCTTTTCTCAATTTACTATCGACCATCTCTGGAAACCATACGATAAAGTGTATCCGATTCATGAACAGGTTAGCATCTGGCCAGGCATGTACGCCTATAAAGGCGAGGTAAGCTTCGATGGAACCACAGACACCGATACGTTGCTGATAGGATTGGTGAACAGCAACACACCTAATGCCCTGAAAGAAATTTTTATCGATGATGATTTTGTTATACTCATGACACATGACCAACAAACCTATAACCGTGAGTGGTGGCTAGGACTTGCACTCATTCTTCCGAAAGATTCCTACCTGGGGAATGGCGAAGCACCCAAAACTGGAAAATTCTCAAACACATTCTACGGAAAAATGAAGGTTGAAAACCATAAACCTGTAACGTATTACTCTGTTGGCGGATGGGAATTGAGTGATCCGGGTTTTAAAGATCCGGCATACTTTGAAGCCTACGTTAAGGATCTGGCGAAACAGTTGGCGGTTACTGTCTCGGTTGAGATTAATTAATCCTATCACCGCTCCACTATTAGAGTCAGATAAATAACCTTTCCTAACAAAGGCGGCAGGTTGATGGTAAATGATGAGTATGAAAATCCCCAGTCCGTGTTTGGCCACTATACATTGACTTACCCGTTGACGTATTTTCTTAGCTTTTAAAACTTTCGTGCATAGGGGAAGGCAAGTCCATACATTTCAAAGTCATGATCCGCATCTTATCGGTCAATACATTCGTTTCATCTTGATAACCTATGGTGCTACCGTTAGTCGTTACACTTTCATTCAATCTGCTACATGAAATGTCCAAGC
>JBBRKB010000012.1:0-19928 GCA_038218385.1 Cytophagales bacterium
TGAACCGAATACGTGAAAGGCTACGAAAACTTATGGCAACAGAATATGGAGCTTGATGAGTTAAAAAACATTTGGAAAAATCGCGATAGCTTTCAACCCAAGCTGGAAGGTGAAATTGCCGCCATGCTCAGGGGCAAGAGCCATTCCATTATCGATAAACTAAAGCGAAGCCTGTGGATGGAATTGATCTTTACCTCTATTGGCTTTTTCATTCTTTTGTATTACGCATTGAAGTTGCCCAACGGTGCCTTGAAATGGTCATTTATTTCCTTTGTTGTTTTATTTTCCGGATACATATTCTATTACATTAAACAGTTGAATCTGTTCCGGCATTTTGAAGGCAGTGACGATAGCTTGCGCAACAATCTCGCAACCCTGGTAGCCAACTTAGATCACTATCTTCGGTTATATAAATTGAGTTATAGTCTTTTGTATCCCATTTTCTTCATCCTCATTTTATCTTTCGTGATCATGGATCGTGGCATGGACGACTTTCTCGAAACGCTGCACGACACCACAACCCTTATCTATCTTGTTTTCCTTGTAGCGGTTTTATTTGCCTCTTCGTTATGGCTTACCAATTGGTACTTAAAAAAGTTATACGGCAACCATGTAGAGAAACTAAAGGCATTGCTTGGTGACATTGCGGCTCTAATGGATGAACGTCCGTAACACCGCGGCCAATTCTTCTTTTGTTTTTTGCCAGTCGGATGTACCTATCATTTTCTGGTTCAGTTCGATTTCTATTCCGCGATAATGCTCATCAGGAAATTTTGTTCTTAGGTAAGTTGTGAATCCATCATCCACTCCTTTGTAAGGTTCATTAAATACTATTCTTAATTCTGGAAGTTGTTCTGATAATTTCTCCTTGAACTCTTCACAAAACACTAACTCACTTTTTCGGTGTGGGTCGAATAGAAGGCCTATTTCCAATTCCCTTATTTCATTATTTAAAACGGGCGCGAAGGAATGTATAGAAAGATGTAATACGGATTCATTTGACAATGCTATTTCCTCTTCAATCTTTTTTCGATAGGGAATGTATAACAATTCAATAAGATCCGATTTTACTTGGTCGTTTAAACGGTTTGAAAACGCTGAGAATAAATCAGGATGATGGCGTGAACGGTTGAACTCAATAAGAAGTCGTGTGATTAAATTATAATGTAACGGAACATCAATGGATGATGCTATATGAATTGCTGCATCATAAGCGCCGGGATCCCAGCCGCGATGTGTGTTCAATACATTCTTATTCTCTTCAAACAAATAATTGAATTCACCTGGCACTTGGTTTCCTGCATGTTCGCAGGTGATGATTGGCTTCATTTAAAGATCATATAATACCTTTAAGGCACAAACATCTTATTCTGAACAAGGCACGTACTTAGCTTACGATATACTTGCGCAATGTTTTCCTGGCTGTAATTTCCATTCAAGGCTCGCACCATGCGTTGCGCCAAGGTCCCTTCCTTCAATAAAATGTTTACTGCGCTTTTTCTTTTCGCGAGATCGCTTCCTTCTTTCACCGAAAGTTTTCCGAAAATGTGCAACCACAATTCCTGAACAGTAGCTGTCTTTTCCTGTACACCAAATACCTGAAGATAGTCTTGTTGATCGATCACGGTTTCACCTGCATGTTCCACTACGCGATCGAAGATGTGGGCAAGTTGCTCGGTCTTCCATTTCATTTGTGAATCATGGTCAATAAATTTTCCCGACACCAACGCTTTAATGGTTTCAACCACCAGGCTCACGATAGCCAAATCCGCAGCCGGAGATTCCTGACAGTCCATCACTCGTATCTCAATGGACCCTCTGTCAAAGCGGGCAATGGCACCACGGCTATTTACCCAAATCGGATTTAGATTTTGTTCTGGATCATACGGCGCTATGTCGGCTTTGATCTTATCATAAATAACTTGCAGGTAATTACGTTTTGAAAAAACTGCCTCGGGTATCACACGTCCTGTAATGGAAGGTATTTTTGCCTGATTAATTTTATAATATTTTAATCGTGTGTCATACGAACCGGTAAACCTTCCGCCTAATATAGGTGTGCTGGCACAAAGTCCGGGGAGAATAGGCAACAACAATCGAACTGCAGCATGAAGTTTTGCAAATTCTTCATCATCGTAAAACGGAAGATTCAAATGCACACTTTGCAGGTTGGACCATCCGTGGCCGCGGCAATCAAAAATTTTATTATAAATAGAATACACCTCGTTGCTATCATGCGGCCACAACTTTGTTTCCGTAAGCGGATTCATAAAGGGATGCGCACCCGTAGGCAACAACATGGCGTTCCAAGGTTTTAAAATTGTGTTGATGGTTTCCACATTTTCAATAAAGCCTTGCTCGAGCGCTTCTAAATTACTTTCGGGCTTGGTGGACTTGAGTTCGATCACATGAAGTACCAATTCATTCGACCAGGTGATCATACCATTTTCAAAATCACTATCGTAGCGACCGAGTTCGTACTTCAATACTTCGTCTGCAATGGGCATCACAGCAAGTGAGTCGCGGTCTACAATCATGTACTCCAGTTCTACTCCATAGCCCTGGAAAAGATGGATGCGGGAAGGTAGGTTCATTTGTCAGCCTTGATCTTATTTAAAAATACATCCATTATGGTGGAATACAATTTATCCTTTAGGATTTTATCTTCGATGCCAGCATCAATGTTGGGGTTGTCGTTGATTTCAATGACAAAAAATTTCCCATCAATCTCTTTCATATCTACTCCGTAAAGACTTTTTCCTATTAGTGATGTGGCTTTTAAGGCGGTACGTAACAAACCTGCAGGTGCCTGGTCTACTGAAATACTTTCCACCATTCCATCACGCGAATTTTCGTTCGCATTCCAGTTTACAATCTGCCAATGTTCTGATGCCATAAAATATTTGCATACATACAATGCTTGTCCGTCAATAATACCCACACGCCAGTCAAATGGTGTAGGAAGAAATTCCTGCGCAATCAACAGTTCCGATTTTTGAAACATCGTTGTCGTCACCTCTTTAAACTCCTTGGCATTTTTGATTTTAAATACACCTTTACTAAAGGCGCCATCCGGTTCTTTTAAGATAAAAGGGTAAGGAAGTTTATCGGGCAATGTCTTATAGTTTTCCTTGCTGATAACAATGGTGCGCGGTGTGGGCACTTTGTTGGCGTTTAGCAATTCATATAAATACACTTTGTTGGTACACTTTAAAATAGATTCGGGATCATCGATCACAGCCAAACCTAGTGAGCTTGCTTTTTTGGCAAAACGAAATGTATAATGATTCACATACGTTGTCTCACGAATAAACAAGGCATCGAATTGAATCAATTGATCGAAATCATCTTTGGTAATCAACTCCGCATAAAACCCCGCTTGGTCTGCCGCTTTCATAAACCGTTGAATAGCTTTTTCATCCGAAGGTGGATACGGATCTTTTGGATTGACCAAAATGGCAAGGTCATATTTTTTCTTATCGGCACGAATGCTGGTCTTGCGCTTTAAATATTTTTCTAACGCCGTACTTAACAAAGCGCGGCCGTCCTCGGGTACTTCGCCCAAACTGATGGGCTTGATACTTTGCAACACCCATTTGGTTCTTTTCGAAAAAGTTGCGCGCAGGCAGGGAGCCTGAATGTACTGAAACAGTTGGCTCGCCAACTTCAAAAGATTTTCCGCCTGTGTAGTACCAAAGTAAATATCGAATTCTATCTTTTCACTTTTCTCATTCTTAAAAGAATTTTGAATTAAGTTGTCGAAATCCTGGGAGTCTTCACGCAAGATGGACGGAAAGCGAAAATCTTGTATCGTTGATACTTCGGGCAGCACCTTGTGCTTTCGCGCTTCTGCTAGCAACGACACATAGTAGCCGAGGCTTTGATACTGATAGCTCTTGCACAGGTTGATAACCTTTAATCCCTTTGTTTGCTGGTACATTTCCACACCTATGTAGGTGGCCGGTGAAATGATTTTAACATCCTCGAGAGCAATTTTCCAGTTGTCGGGATTTTCTACGATGATTAAATTTTCCATAACGCCAGTGGCGTATTATTTTTTAGAGGGTTCAATTATTAGCAAGTTAGCATCATAGGTCAATACACCCAACATTATGCTGTTGATCAACCGCGTAAAGTTTACACTGTACACACGCTTGCCGTTGGCAAGGGGGTTGGCAGTCATGGGGTCAGCCACATAGACGAGGTTTTTACTTTCATCGTAACCGGTGATCACAACAAAGTGGCCGGCAGGTTCACCTTTTATACTATCATAAATATCAAACTGCGGAATCTCACGCGGTGTGCCATACAAATACGTGGCGCTAAGTCCGGTGAGGATCGGGTGCGACTGTTTCAAAAATCCTTTAATTAGTTTATCGTCAAGTTCGGCATAACGCACCTCACCGCCTGCTTCCAGAAACTTAATGTAGTCCTGTGAGTATATCCGAAGCTTTCGTCTTTTCCTTTTGAATTCCATTTGCTGTTTTAAGCACTGCACCATTTTCTTGGGCGAATAACTAAACCAGGTAGGGTCAAAAATGTGCAAATTGTAGGTGTAGATAATCGCCTTATAGCCCCGCATCAATGCATCGTTGCCGAGGGTTACCGCCATGGTCCCGCCATTCTTCAATTGCTTCACCTCCCTGATAACATCTTTCAATGGGACTTCGTCCTTGTAATATTGATATAAAGAATGGAGGCATGTAGGGCCACAGGTTACATCATCGGGCTGGGCCTGCATGTCAAATTCAAATCCGAGTTGCTTACGCATAAGGTAAATTAAAGAAGAGTTATGAAAACATTAACGTAAATCAAAATTATAACAATATATTCAACGCTTTCCTGTCAAACGATTATTTTTGTCAGCGTATACTTGCACTCAATCACAAAACCTGAAGCTTGTTACGATTTTATTCATGAAAAAACTTATCCTATCCTTTCTCCTCATCACCACAAGCACACTGGCCTTCTCTTGGGGACAGACGGGTCACCGAGCCACCGGACTGATTGCCGAACAGCATTTATCAAAAAAAGCGAAAGCCCAACTTGAAAAACGCTTAGGACATTCACTCGCTATAGCCAGTACCTGGATGGACGAAGTACGTTCCGACTCCACGTACGATTATATGGAAGACTGGCATTGGGTAACGATACCTGATGGAAGTACGTATGAGCAGACGGAAAAAAATCCGAAAGGCGATATCATTGAAGCTATTGATCGCATGATAACTTCTTTGAAAAGCAAAACACTTACTCCTCAGCAAGAAGTTGAACACATTAAAATTCTTATTCATCTGGTTGGCGATATCCATCAACCCTTACATGTGGGTAGGGGTGATGACCGGGGCGGCAATAGCGTGAAAGTAAAATGGTTTGGCCACGACAGCAACCTTCACCGTGTGTGGGACAGTGAGATGATAGATGACACACATCTTAGTTATACTGAACTGGCCATGTCGGTAAATATCCCTTCTGATAAAGCAATCAAATCACTTCAGACCTCGAACGTAAAACAGTGGGCGTATGAGAGCATGACGTACCGAAAAAATGTATACGCCATAGGTGACGGAAAACTTAGTTATGCCTATCCTTATTACAACTTCCACATCGTTCGCGATCAGTTGATGAAAGCAGGGCTGCGCATTGCAGGACTCTTAAATGAAATCTATGGTTGAATATTTTTGGTAGAAAGTTCTACATAATAGGTAGCTCTCAAATACCTCTATTGAAACTTCTCCCTGAAAATATTATCTTGAACATGAGTAAAATCATTCCTGTCCATGTACAAAAAACTCTTTATCCTTTATCTCTTTACAGGCTCACTTCACCTGACCGCCAAATGCCAGGATACATTTGCTGAAAAATTGGGATACCCTAAAGGATCACGTGTGCTCATTCTGCATGTTGATGATGCGGGCATGTCGTGGGATTCCAATCAAGGTGCCATACAGGCTATTGAAAAAGGCGTGGCTACATCGATGAGTGTGATGATGCCGTGCCCATGGGTGCCAGATATTACACAGTATCTTAAAGAACATCCTAACACAGATGCTGGTCTGCACCTTACTTTAACATCTGAATGGCGCAGGTATCGATGGGGGCCGCTCACAGGCAAACAAGCTTCACCCGGATTGACAGATGCAGAAGGAGCCATGTGGCGATCGGTTAAAGATGTGGTTTCGCATGCTACTGCCGATGAAGTAGAAGCGGAGATACGCGCGCAAGTAGAGCGCGCACGCACTATGGGTTTCGAGCCCACGCATCTGGACTCGCATATGGGTACGTTGTTCGCATCGCCCGATTTTATGCAGCGCTATGTCAAGATTGGTATAGAATATAAAATTCCCGTGATGATGCCCGGCGGCCACATGGCGATGATCAGCAAAGATCTCAACAATGATGATTATGTAAAACAAATACGACAACTGGCGCAAGTGCTTTGGAATGCAGGCTTGCCCGTGTTGGATGACCTCCATAATGTGAGTTACAATTTCAACTACCCCAAAGAAATAATCACCGATGGTGAGCTCCAATCGTTGGCAACCAAACAATACAGCGAAACAATCAAGTCCTTAAAGCCCGGCCTCACCATGGTGATCATGCATTGTACGGCACCAACAGAAGTATTCAAAGAGATAAGCGACTCCGGCACTGTGCGCAAGGCCGACCTCCTCACCATGATCAATCCAGAGTTTAGAAAATTTTTGGAGAAAGAAAGATTTATACTTTCCACATGGCGAGAGGTAATGGAACGAAGAGGAAAGGTTTTGAAGTAATTAGATGAAATGATCCATTTGCAAAAAAAAATATGAAAAACTCAACATCACTTTGGATACGCTTCGGTGTCGCCATTATCTTACTCATGCACAGCATACCCGGAATGTTCACAGGCGGAATACATGATTTCGGAAAAGATTACCTTGATCAAATAGGATTTGCACCTTTCGGGATTCCCTTAGCCTGGGGCATTAAACTCTCCCACGTCTTTGCGGCAGGGGCTTTGGTAGCCAATAGGTTTATCGCCTGGGCTGTCTTCATCACTATCGTTGTGTTGATCATGGGTATTGTGCTCGTGCATTTCAAGGAAGGGTGGTATGTAGTGGGAGGGGGCAGAAATGGTATGGAATTTAACTTTTTACTTATCGTAGTGTTAGCTCAAATCTACCTTAACGAGAAAGAGGAAATTAAAAATTTTTAAGCCACAATATTACCCCAATCACAAAGATTAAGGACACCTATAATGGTGAGGATGTTATGTGAATAAAAAATAACTAATTAGCCTTGCATGGGCACAATCAGCTAATTCAGTTTTTGGACGCTTTAGATTGAACCACTTGCATGAGGAAATTTTCAATCGAGCGATCTAAAATATCAAACACTTCTTGAAAACCCTGCTCACCTCCATAATACGGATCTGGCACTTCGCCTTTTCCTTTGGGGTCGTAGTGGCGCATCAAACTGATTTTATTCTTATGCAGGTCCGCATGGGTAAGTTTAAAAGTATTTAGGTAGTTGCTCTCATCCATGGTCAAGATGTAATCGTATTCCTCCAAATCGCGTTCGCATAGTTGTCTGCCGGAATGGTTGATATCAATACCATTTTTCTTTGCGTTACGGATAGTGCGTTCATCCGGCGAATGGCCTATGTGATAATTGGCTGTTCCACAGGAGTCACCTTCTAAAATTTTTTCCAGGCCTTTCTCCTTTATTTTGTGTTTGAAAATCGCTTCGGCCAGCGGTGATCGACAAATATTGCCCAGACACACAAACAACACTTTAGTCTTCGTCATGAGAATCAACCTGTTACAGAATAAATTAATGTTAGTAAAATTATTTACAATAATAATAAGGGTGTCGGTTACCGCCGCAGGTTATTCTACATTTATGTGCATAGCACACTTAACCGCCTTTTGGTTATAGAAAGCCCAACCGTAACTGGTGGGCTTTCTTACTTTTAGTACCTATCTAACAGCAACGCCAAGTCCTACGGAAAGCATGTTGTATTTCTGAAGGGTATAATCACCATTTAAGAATATAGGGCCAAGTTTAAGGCGAACACCTGCCGTCACGCGAAGGCTATTATTGTTGAACGCAAGACGTACCGGATCTTTAACCACAACATCATCACTCGTGTCAGGTGTATTGGCACCATAAATAAGATAAGAGCCCACAACATCTGAAGAAGATTTCACGGCATTGTATCCAAGGCCTCCATAAAATGTGATCACAGAAAACTTTTTCGAGATAAGAGCCTGAAACAACCACGCATTGACATCGTACTTCATCTCTTGTGGTGAAGTGTCATTGGCAGGTTTATCAAATTCCATGTCAACACGACCCGATATTTTTGTAAATCCAACAAGGGCAGACAAATCAAAGGGCATCAATTTTATTCCTGGAATGTGTTGCTTAATGTCATGCATCACGCCAAACCCCAGCATCTTAACACTAGAGTTATCGAATGTCTGCTCTGGAACGAAACGTATTTTCAGATCCGTGTTTTTATAAATTCCAATGCCTAGCTGAACCATCGGGGCGGCAACACCACTTACTTTAAAATTCTCTTTGAACTCAAGACCGGGAGGGCCATTGAAATTAACTATTTGCTTTGTGCCATCTGGCAACGTTAATTCAGACTCATACTCCGTCTGCACATCTGCACCAGAAATAGTAGGAACTTCATCTCCAAGTGGCGATGAAATTAAAGTTGTATTACTTTTGAAAGCAAGATCACTTGGTCGAAAGGTATTGCGCGAAGAAGGAATGAAGACGGCATTCGCGGAAATGGCAAGGTCAAAACCAAACGATTTATGCGCTTTGGCCGTGTGGAACCAACCCCCATTGAGGCTATACGAAAGTCCAACAACAACCGGATCAAGGTAAGCGCCCATCAACTTAGAAGCATCTTCAGGGCCAGCCTGGAGTAATTCTGTCAAATCATTTTGCGCTTTTGATCCAAAAAATGAAAACGTAAAAACGATAACCGCTAAAAATAAGGTACGTCTAAAAATGGAAGTCATAGTAGATTAATTTAAAATTCTAAATTAGGGAAGTTTTTAGATGGTAACCACTTTTTCTTTTAAAAGAACACATTAGCCAACCGCCTCTACATGTCCTTTTTGTATAATATAGGTATTCACCTTGCATCCTTTGTTTTTTTCATCGCATCGTTCTTCAATGCCAAGGCAAAACAATTTGTAAAAGGCAGAAAAAATATATTAAAAAAAATTCAGCATGAAATCACCGGAGATGCGCCTCTTATCTGGATTCATAGCGCCTCCCTCGGTGAATTTGAACAAGGCCGTCCCATTATTGAAAAATTAAAGAAGGAATTTCCAAACCATAAAATTCTGCTCACATTCTTCTCTCCATCCGGGTATGAGGTTCAAAAAAATTATTCTCAGGCTGACTATATTTACTATCTCCCTTGGGACACGCCGTCCAACGCCAAAAGATTTGTTTCCCATGTAAAACCCGTAGTGGCCATTTTTATAAAATATGAATTCTGGCATAACTACTGCCAGGAGCTGAGGGCCATTAGCACACCCATCATTTCCATCTCTTCTATTTTTCGCCCCGATCAATTGTTCTTCAAATCGTATGGACAATTCTATCGCAACATCCTCTATACCTTTTCGTATTTTTTTGTGCAAAATGATGCTTCCGTAAAACTTCTTCACCAATTAAATATTTCCAACTGCACACGCGCAGGCGATACACGCTTCGACCGGGTGCATGAGATTGTGAAGCAAGGAGAAAATATCCCACTTGCTGAGAAATTTAAAAGCGGGCAAAAATTATTAGTGGTCGGAAGTTGCTGGGACGAAGACCTGGATGTATTGGCGCCTTTCATTAACGAACATAGTAACCAGCTTAAAGTTATTATTGCCCCGCACGAAATAACAGATGACTTTATAGAAAAAATAGAAACTTCATTGCTGGTAAAATCCATTCGTTTCAGTAAAGCAATTTCTGTTTCTGATTTTGATGAATATCAAGTACTCATCATTGATAACATCGGTATGCTGTCGCGACTTTACCGCTATGGTGAATTTGCCTTTGTGGGGGGCGCCTATGGAAAAGGTCTTCACAATATTTTAGAAGCGGCATGCTATGGTGTTCCTATTTTCTTTGGCGATAAGAATTATCAAAAATATGAAGAAGCCAATGAGTTGATCATGCGCGGTGGTGCATTTGAAGTCTCTGACTATACCGATCTTCGCAGCAAATATGAAATGATAAACATTCCAGAAAATTTTATGCTGGCTTGTGATGTCACCAAATTTTATGTGGAAGAAAATCTTGGTGCCACCGAAAGGATTATGGATTACCTCAACACCATACTGAAATAACTATGCAAGGGACTGTGATGAAATCCACGGGCTCGTGGTATGATGTGATGGCCGTAGATGGAAATCGATATGCATGCCGGGTGCGTGGTAAAATACGATTGGAAGGAATCAAAGAAACCAATCCTGTTGCTGTGGGCGATCGTGTTGAATTTGAAACCGTAGACAACAACATTACCTACATTCTCGAAAGGGACAATCACATCCTGCGGCAATCGGTAAAGAAAACAGGGCATTCGCAGGTGCTCGCTGCCAATGTCGATCAGGTAATGTTGGTGGTGACGTTGGCCATGCCCCGTACATCGTTAGGTTTTATCGATCGCTTTTTGGTGTCGGCTGAGTCATTCAGAATTCCACAGGTGTTGATTTTTAACAAGGCGGATTTGTATGCTGAAGAATCAAAAGTATACGTCCGCACATTAATGGATATGTACACAAGCATTGGTGTAATCTGTATTTTCATTTCAGCAACCAATGAAAACCAGAGTGAGGTAAAAGAGAATCTAAAAAACAAAGTAACGCTTCTGGCCGGACACTCCGGTGTAGGCAAATCCACATTACTGAATAACATTGCACCTGGCATGCAACAGAAAGTAGGTGCAATATCAAACTTCTCAGAGAAGGGAACACACACCACTACCTTTGCGGAAATGTTTCAGTTGGCAGAACATACCTTCATCATTGATACACCCGGTGTCAAAGAATGGGGGCTCATGGACATGACACCGGAAGAAATATCTGACTACTTTCCGGAGATGCGCGATCGAAGACTCGATTGCAAATTCGGAGCAGGTTGCATTCACCTGCAAGAACCGAAATGCGCTGTGCTTGATGCTGTTAAAAATGGAGAGATTGCCTTGAGCCGTTATGAAAGTTATGTGAGCATGGTGTTGGGTGAGGATAATAGGAAGTAATTTCTGAATCGAAATGAAGTACAAAATAAATGGAGAGGTTTTACAATACAAAACTGAAGGGGAGACACACTTTGGGCCTGCTGTTCAATTATTAGATAGCGCCTGTGACCTTACCAACACTTTACTATGGCATCAAAAAGGCTTCACCATCGAGAACCTCTTTCCAAATGAAATTACTCGTCTATTTTTTCAAAACACAAACACCTTGTTGCTAAAGCTATGGAGAGAAGCGGGATTGTCTCTTACAGATAATTTTTTATTAGAACAATATCATACCTTAACGACCAAACAGGAACAGCACCTTATGGCGCTTGATAAAACAAAACTACTGTCAGTTGATCAGTTTCCTGTTGACATACATTTACTGGAGCAAAGAATATCGTCACTTCTCAATCAATCACTTCATGTCCACAACCCCTTTGATGATCAGAATATTTTTCATTTTCGGGTAGTTCGTCCGATGAGTGGCGATAACAATCCGCTACATCGTGATGTCTGGCTGGAAGATTATAAAGACTGCATCAACTTATACATTCCCCTGGCTGGAAGCAACGACCGTTCTTCTTTGATACTTGCGCCGGGAAGTCATCTGTGGCCGGAGTCATCTGTTGAACGAACACGAAGTGGCGCCATTATTAACGGCCAAAAATTCAATGTTCCGGCGGTAACCAGTATTAATGAATCATTTGAATTGATACGGCCTAATCCAAAAGTGGGTGAAGTTTTAATCTTTTCGCCTTACCTTATTCATGGTGGTGCTGCAAACCTCAATTCAAACACAACAAGAATCTCTATCGAAATAAGATTATGGAGGAAATAATTTATCTAAATCTCATTCGATGATAGAAATCCCGAACGCCATTCAGTGGAAGTCCTAATTTATTCAAAACATTAAGCATACGATCTGAATTCCTAACGCGATTCAACTCCACCAACAAGCCATAAAATAATTTTGCTTCATTACTATTACCAGAGAAAATAGATTGCCTTAATTCATACCTGATTCTTTTTAACAATGCCTTCACATCATCCTCATCTCTATTCAGCAAGATTGCTTTTCTACAAACGATATAGGTCGAGTGCAATTGCTTATCACCAACTTTATACCACCCCGATGACATTGATTTTCCCGACCTTCTGATTTTGGTTGATATGTAATTCAAGAATCCATAATTCCAATTGCGTGATGAGCGCACCCAAAAATCAAAATCCTCATACGTAAGCGATTCATCGTAGCCGCCCAACTCATCAAAAACTTCTTTCTTTACCATCATCGTTGGTGAGGCTATGAAATAAGTTGAAACCACACTGCGATATACATCACCTACCGGAACCCTTGTTAGAAGTCCTTTCTTAAATAGATAATCATAATGCACTCTAAGAAACGCACCGTCAGCATCGATGTATTCAGCATCTGTAAAGACAACGCCGAATGACGCATCCAAGGTTTGAAAAAAATCTACTTGCTTTTCAATGCGGTTGGGCATCATCACATCGTCAACCGAGAAGTCAATGAGGTAATCGCCTTTGGCATGTTTGAACGCTTTGTTAAAGGCCTTGCAGTTGCCTTCGTTTTTAGTAAACAATAAAATTTCAACCTGTGGATGATGAGCTTTTATTTTTTCAATAATAGTCGCGCTATCGTCTGTGCTGGCATCATCTGCAATGATGATTTGTATGTTTTGATAGGTTTGGTTTAACACAGAAGCCACCGCCTCTTCAACCCAACGAGCCTGGTTGTAGCAAAGGCAAATGACGGTTACTATCGGATTCGTTTTCACAAGTCTTTACTAAACGTAAATTTCGAAGCCGGTATTCCACCCAGACCCATTTTAAAATCCAATAAACTAAAATTGGGTTTGCCAAACAGCGCCGATGTTCCCAGATCAAGTTGTTTAAAATTAGCATCAAGGCAAAAGTTATACATACCTTTCATTAGTATCACCACAGGACTCATGGAATCATAGTCACGTGGATGGGCGGAAATAAAATTATAAAGTATCCGATTCCCTACGTCAATGGAAATGGAGGCAGCGCAAAGTTTTTCATTATCATAAACTGAAAACAGATAAAAGCGATCGGGAAATACTTCGCAGGTTTTCAGCAAAGTATCCAAATCAATGGACAGGTTATAGTTACGTTCTTGCCGACAAGCAAGGATAAAGGAATGGATATGTTCAGCTTCGTTTAATTTCAATTTTCTAAATACCAAACCGTGGTGTGAACTTTGTCTTAGTTTTCTACTCTGCCAGGTGTTTAGGTTATTCTCAAATAAGCCACTTACATTAAGGTACATACCGAGCTCCGACTCCACGTGAAATCCTAAATTGATGAGACAGGTAGACAACACCGCAGAGAATGCTGGCGCATAATTTTCGGGATGATTTTTTATTAAGATTTTTTTTACTCCCGCAGTTTGCAATTGACCCATTACATATTCAAGAAAATCAAAAATGACTTTTACAGGCAATGCCTCCACACATTGAAGTGATCCAAACGGAGCCTTATGTGGACTCATCGCTTCTTTTTTTTCTATCAGAAAAGAAATACGACCAACAATTTTATTCTGTGAAGGACAAACGATGTAAAATCTTTTCCAGGGCAAGGGTGATTGTATCGTTAAATGTTTATCATCATGGAATAACCAAGGTTCAAAACCAACGGTATATCCCTCAGGAGGTTCTTGCAGAAATAAGAAATGTGTCAATCAATAAGGAATTCCTAATCGTTTATAAATAAAATGCATGAGCCATGCAGGGCCAATTAACAAAAACTGAATGTCCTTAAGAAACGAAGGCTTCTTTCCTTCTATTTTATGGCCATAAAATTGTGTAATCCATGCCAGCACAAAAATAATAACGGATACCAACCACAAAGGCGCAAGGGTACTCGCATCAATCAGATGTGCCGCCATTAAACAAAGCGCACCGAACAACATCATGCCGATACTCAATGGAATAGATAAGGATACGTAATACACAATCACCAATATCAAAACAACTCCAGCCCAATTGGCATACGGATTACCAATTCCTAAAAAGGATTGAACATGTGAAGAAGGAATGGAGGCCAACAAGCCAACGATACTAAAAAAGATAAGCGGCACACATAGCCAATGAATGGCCTTGTTGGTTTCATTCTGATGGCTCTCGCCATACTCTGAAAGCAGTTCGTCAATTTTTCTCATCCTTTAGGTTTTACCAAATTTATCAAGGGGAACATCAACACACAATCGTTATTTATATTTTGAAAATCCATTCCATTACAGCACTTAGGGAAACACAAAATTTCTTATCTACATGAAGATACATTATGAAATTTTCGTTTTCACTTTTTCCCAATCCTTTATCTGCCAATGTACTTTCCCGGTTGTCAAATGGTTTCCTTTTACATCGTGGATATGAACTTCACAAATTACAACAATGGAATCCTGAGATTTTAAGGGCATGAAAACATTTTTTTCCAACCATTCTTTTGATGCTGAGAAAGTTGCCCACGCATCCATCTTCCCCTGAAAATGATAATCCATCTCAAGCCGTTGCATAATGAGCCTATATTTTTGCGGATCCAGTTTTAATAATAACGAAAGCCCGGTAGTAAATTCTGATATGGTGGCGAGCGCACAGGCATGTAGGCCTTTGATGTGATTTAGATTTCTCCGTTTATAGGGCAACACTATATTTAATTCGTCCTCGTCAATTTTAACAACCCGAAAGCTGTGGGGCTTATTAAACGGCACCATTCTGCTTAACGCCAGATTGAGTAAGGTCATATAAAAAGTAGAGTTCTTTGCTTTTTCTACTAACCGATTTAAATCTACCATGTTTGTGGGATAATGTTAGAGGGAAGGTACGAAAAAGAAATAAGTTCGAAAGGTAAGAAGGAAGTACGAGGGTAGAGGTACAATGTAGGAGGGAGGCACCAAATTTATGTGAGGAAGGTAAAAGGAGTAAAGAAAAATGGAATTCGAAACTAAAATTCTGGGTAGCATTCATTCGTCATGTGTACCTTGTGCTTTTTAAGAACAATCACATTCTTTACTATGAAAAAAATTGTCGTCTTAGGAGCTGGTCTTGTGGGCAAAACAATTGCCATTGACCTTGCAAAAAACTTTGATGTTACTTCTGTCGATGTAAATCCCGAAGCGCTTTCTTTCTTGAAAGAGAAAGGAATCAAAACCATTCAACATGATCTTTCAGATTTACCATCTTTAAAAAAATTACTTAATCCATTTGATCTGGTAGTAGGTGCTGTTCCCGGTTTCATGGGATTTGAAACTGTGAAAACTGTGATCGAAGCCGGTAAGAATATGGTTGACATATCTTTTTTTCCGGAAGATCTTTTTGAGCTGGATGACCTCGCTAAAAAACATAGCGTAACCTTGGTGACAGACTGCGGCGTAGCACCGGGGATGGGAAACATCATCTTAGGTTTTCACAACAAGCGCATGAAAATTAATTCGTACGAATGCCTTGTCGGTGGACTTCCCGTTGTGCGCGAGTGGCCCTATGAATACAAAGCCGTCTTCTCGCCCATCGATGTGATTGAAGAATACATTCGTCCGGCTCGCTATGTGCAAAACGGTACACTCATTACAAAAGAAGCGTTGTCCGATCCGGAGCTAATCCATTTTGATTCGGTTGGTACATTGGAATCGTGGAACTCCGATGGATTGCGTTCGCTCATTAAAACCATGGAAGGTATTCCCAACATGATTGAAAAAACCCTGCGCTATCCGGGATGTATTGAATATTTGCGCGTGCTGAGGGCTAGTGGTTTCTTCTCGTATGAACCTGTTATCATTAACGGCCAACATGTGCGCCCTATTGATGTCACTGCTAAATTGCTTTTTCCAAAATGGAAATTAAAAAAAGGTGAAGAAGAATTTACTGTTATGCGCATTCGCATAGAAGGAACTGAAAATGGTTCAGCGAAAACATATCAATACAACTTGCTCGACCACACCGATAAAGCCACCGAAACATTATCGATGGCGCGCACTACTGGATATACCTGCACGGCAGTAGCGCACCTCATCATCAGCGGTAAGTACAACCGGATTGGTGTTAGCCCTCCTGAATATGTTGGTGAAGATGAAGCCCATTTCAACTCCATAATGGAATATCTATTGAAGCGCGGGGTGAATTACGAAATCACTACACTGTGATTGAATAATAAATTGCAATAATTCCAGTTCCTTTAATTTTCATTACCAACAAAATACGCAAATTGAATTCCTTTCTCTAATTGACAACCTGATCAAACTTAACTCCTCCATTTTTTTCGCAGGCATTAGGAAGCACCTACGGAGCTTAGCCGTATTGTGTAGGAAAGTTCTATAAACAGGAAGCTCCTCTGGAGCTAGTAAAGCCTTAATTCTGGAAATAGAAACACATAATTGACTGGTCAAAAACATAGCGATGGCGAAAATAACCCCAATTCAATCGGCTCCAGTTGGAGCCTCCTGTCTATGCGAACTTATGCGACATATCGGTTCATGCTTGGTTTAGCCTTTAGAAAATATTCCCTATCTTGAAAACTTTAATTGCTTAAACAGGTCCCATCTGTTACTTTTTTAAGGAGGTTGAATGAACGCTGAGAAAAAGGAGCCCACACTGCTCCTTGCATTGATACCCATTTTTGTACTGATCGCCATGTTGGCCATCAATGTATTGGTATTTGGATCAGATGCCATTGGCGGTGCCAACCAATTGGTGTTATTAGTAGCCTCTTCAGTTGCCGGTATAATTTCATGGCGCTTGGGTTATTCATGGGACGAGATCAACGACAGCATTGTAAAAAGTATAAGTTCTGCTATGTCGGCCATCATCATACTTTTAGTCATTGGCTCACTAGCAGGCACATGGTTGCTCAGTGGCATTGTGCCGGCTATGATTTATTATGGTCTAAAAATTTTGAACCCTACCATTTTTCTTTTTGCAGCATGTATTGTTAGCTCCATTGTTTCGTTGGCAACAGGTAGCTCATGGTCCACCATCGCTACGGTAGGCATTGCCTTGCTAGGTATTGGAAGAGCAATGGATATATCGGAAGGCCTGATAGCGGGCGCCATCATTTCAGGCGCATACTTTGGCGATAAAATGTCGCCACTCTCCGACACCACCAATTTAGCGCCGGCCATGGCGGGCACCGATTTGATTACGCATATCCGATACATGGTATTCACAACAACACCATCAATGATCATCACCCTACTTATTTTTCTAGGATGGGGATTCACGTTAGATGCAGGAGAGGCAGCACAAGATTCAGCTGCTGTGTTGAGTGCCATTGAAAACTCATTTAACCTAAGTCCCTTTCTCTTTATCGTACCGGCTCTTGTCATTTTCATGATTATAAAAAAAGTACCGGCATCACCTGCCCTTTTAGCAGGTGCGTTGTTGGGTGGCATCTTTGCGGTAATTTTTCAGCCCAACATAATCGACCAGGTTTCGGGTGTTTCGGATAACTATGTTAAATCGTCTTTCATCGCTGTGATGAATGCACTCTCGACTACCGTTGACATTAAAACGGATAACGCCATGATCACCGAACTACTTACATCAAAAGGAATGGGAGGTATGTTGAATACCATTTGGTTAATTCTTTGCGCCATGATTTTTGGTGGCACAATGGAAGCGAGTGGTTTACTCCGAGTCATTGCGCAAAGCATTATTCGCTTTGCCCATAACACAGGATCATTGGTGTTGGCAACGGCTACAACATGTATCTTCTTCAACGTGACAGCCTCCGATCAATACATGGCCATTGCGGTGCCCGGAAGAATGTTTCGTGACACGTATCGAAAAAGAAAACTTGCACCTGAGTTATTAAGCCGAACCTTGGAAGATTCGGGTACGGTCACTTCGGTGCTGGTACCCTGGAATACATGTGGTGCCACGCAATCCATAGTGTTGGGGGTGGCCACATCGGTGTACGCACCCTATTGTTTTTTTAATATTATCAGTCCGTTTATGACGGTTATTTTTGCATACCTGAACATTAAGATCAGAAGATTGGATGACAGCAAGAAAGAGTAATGTGTATAGTGGGGAAGTAACGATTACGAATGAGCAGATTACTGATCTTCCGTTGCAGGCATTTGATGGACCCGTGGCTGTGATCAATACTTCAGAATTACTTCCTGCTGTATTTGAAGAGATAAACAAGCATCCCGTCTCAGGTTTTGATACCGAGACACGGCCTAGTTTTAAAAAGGGGCAACTTTATAGTGTTTCGCTTTTACAGATCGCTATCCCGGAAAAAGTTTTTTTGATACGGCTACAACACACGGGATTGGATCGTCACATTATTAATTTCTTTGAAAACGAAAACATCGTAAAAGCTGGCATTGGTATACGTGACGACATTATTGCACTGCAACGATTGAAGGATTTTCAACCCAAAGGTTTTGTAGACCTCTCCCCAGTTGCCAAAAAAGTAGGGTTACAAGTAGAAAGTGTAAAAAAATTAACGGCTCTGCTGTTGGGTTTCCGGATTTCCAAAAGTGCGCAGACCTCCAACTGGGAGGTAGAAAAACTTTCGCCCAAGCAAGTAGACTATGCAGCAACCGATGCATGGGTTTGCCGTGAGCTTTACCAGAGGCTTGAGAACATGACGATCAATAAAAATGTCGATTGATAAATTAATGTTCAGTTTGTCAATCGTCCCTCCATGTCTTTGACTTAATTAATTGTTTAACCTCTCTCTTCCCCTCTCTGTGAGAATCTTCACTATTAATTCTTCAAAGAAGTTTATTCTTCAACAACCATTGCTTGCACGCTTCAGGCCAGTTTGATTCAGTACCACCATTGCGGGCAAGTCCAAATCCATGACCGCCCGTTTCATAAATGTGCATCTCGCACGATACACCATTTTTCTTCAACGCCTGATAATACCGTATGCTGTTCTCGACAGGCACAGCGCCATCGTTGGTTGCATGCACAAGAAATGCAGGAGGTGTTTTTGAATCAATATGTAGTTCGTTTGAAAATTTATCTATTAATGACTGAGAGGGATTTTCACCCAACAGGTTTCTTTGTGATCCTTTATGAGTAAAATCAGTCTGCATAGACAATACGCCATATACTAAAATAGAAAAATCAGGCCGTGCACTTACGACATCTTTTTGCTCATAGACTTTTTCGTTGTACATGGTTGATGCTGTCCCTGCCAGATGGCCTCCTGCGGAAAATCCCATAATACCAATCTGATCAGGTTTAATGTTCCACTTCTCTGCGTTGCGTCTTACCATGCGAATGGCTTCCTGCACATCTTGTAGAGGGCCGATGTTTTTATTTTCCATTATCAAATCGGAAGGAAGTCTGTACTTCAACGCGATGGCAACAACGCCCATATCATTAAACCATTTTGCTACCTCCCATCCTTCATGATCAATTGCCAACACACCATATCCTCCACCGGGACAAACCACTACAGCTGTTCCGTTCGCTTTTGATTTTTCTGGAAGGTAAACCAAGATCTCGGGGTCTGTTACTTTAGATATCCGAGGTTTCCCCGTGTCCGTTTTAATCGTTTGTTCCTGATAGTCTTTGTTCACAATCGCGCCGGGTATTTTATCAGACCAGACTTTGATGGTCATATTTTGCGCATGTGCAAATGAAGTAGTAAGCATAAGTAACCAGAGTAATCGCATATCGTTTTT
>JBBRKB010000013.1:0-19881 GCA_038218385.1 Cytophagales bacterium
ATAATTATGAAAGCGCAAAATAACATGTAGCAACCAGATTGATGAAGAAGGCAGAATTAATTTTAGATTTTTTACTTGGGCGGCTTGTCATACGATGTGTTAAACACACATTGAATAAAGCCGAAGTTAGCGTGAAGATCAAACCTTGGTTTTTGCTTCTTCAAATTCATGAACAAGGGTTTGAATAATATCTTTCATAGGTTGAACACTTTTAACATGTTCAATGGCTGGCCCGGCACACCACACTTTTTGATAGGTTGCACCAAACGCAGCCTTCTCTACTTTCTTCATACCCCTTAGTGCGATTAACATTTTAGCGTACTTCTTTAAGGTCTTGTTGTGATTTAAAATCCACTCCAACCAATTTGCTTTGGTTCCCATCTCTTGCACATAAGGTGTGTTGATAACCGTAAGGGCAGAGCCAGAAAGTTTGGTTGTCATCACAATATCTTTTTCACCATAGTCGATCATGGCTTGCTTATACTCTTGTGAAACACCTGACTCTTCACTGGCAATGAAGATCGTACCAACAGATGCACCAGCAGCGCCCCATTCCATCACATATTGTAAATCTTGTCCAGTTGCAATTCCTCCTGCAGAAATAATAGGGATGTTGCAATTTTCCTTGAGTAGCGTAATCAAATCTTTAGGTGACATCGGTCCGGCATGTCCTCCTGCACGATTGTTAACGGCAATGATGGCATCGGCACCCAGCGCTTCCACTTTTTTAGCATAGGATAGATCTACCACATCGCAGAATACTTTTATGCCAGCAGGCTTACATTGTTCAATTACTTCTTTAGGATTTCCTAATGAAGTAATGATGTAATCGACCTTCATTTCCACGAGTGTTTTAAGCTGGCTTTTGTATTTTGGATTGCCTTTGTTGACAATCAGGTTTACACCAAATGGTTTCGTTGAGAATGCTTTGATCTCTTTAATGGCGGCACGCAACTCCTGATCCGTTCGATAGTTCAAAGCGGGAAATGCAGCCGTCACGCCATTATCCAATGCAGCCTTTATCATTTTTGTGTTAGAGACCAAAAACATAGGCGCGATCAGAATCGGATAATCGATGCCGAGGAGTTTGTCTAGTGTGGTGGATGTCATTTTATTATGTTAACGCAGAATTTTTACTTTTTGCTCTCGCGATAAAAATTGTTTTTATGAAAACATTTTAATGTTAGCGTGATAGGAAGAAACTATTCTTCATTCGCCCCAATAGATTTTCAAATTGTGCGTAGATCTTCCTGCTGCAATGATGTCTTTCTTACCATCACCATTCAGATCGGCTATTTTTAAATCTTCACAGGCCATTCCGTTTTCATCTACCCAATAATCTTTCCACCTTGTTCCCTGGGCGTTGTCGGCAACATACATTTTTATCCCGATCTTCTTCTCTGTGTTAGGTTCGCGCCAGCCAATTATAATTTGATCAACGCCAGTGTTTAGAAAATCTGCCGTGGCCAGTGCATGACCTTGCTTGAGATCATCTGTCAGCAGGATGCGTTCGTTGGTGTCTGGTAAATACACAGTCAGTTCATTTCCATGCATAGGCTCAACACCTGTTATAAAATTTTTCGTACCCATTTCACCAACACGTATTTCGCCAAAACTATGGTCTGCAATTGCCCTGTTGCCTGTATTCCATTTTTTATTTTCAAATGAAAAAATGTTAATGCCTTCTTTGCCTGCTATGTAAAGGTTGTCGGTGTTTCCCTTCTTTAATAGATCGAAGTTGTGCGTGAGGTGCATCGACTCATCAAGTAGTGAATACGTCCACGGTTGTTGTGGATCTTTGGGTGGTTGGTAGGCAAATATCTTCACACCTTTGCCTTCCCCCTCTTTATTGCCCCTTCCATGCAAAGGCAGGACTACAAGTTGATATTGAGTGGCGCTGGTTTGCACCCAATGCATCCGATGAACAGTAGGCTCATGGTGCAATTCAATTGCTGTCCATTTTTGTGTGGGGTCTTTGGGTCGCACCAGGTAATGTACACTTCCTGATTTTAGGGTGTCGGTAGTTTCGCCAGGATTCCATTGTGCACCTACCGCTACTTCTACTTTGCCATCCCCATCAATGTCGCGTGCTGCAATGCATACATTGTCTGACTCCGTTAGGTTTTCTATCATCACAAAGCGTTTCCAATCCCCATTGCGATACCAGACAAATTCATTTTTATCGGCCAACAGTATATCTGGTTTCTTATCTCCATCTACATCACCGATAGCAAGGCCATAACCAATGGATATGGTATCATCAATTACTTGTGCTTTGAATTTTGGTGATGGATCCAGAGTGGAAACGAAAAGGGCAAGTAGAAGGGAAAGAAATTTTGACATGATAATAGAGTTTTGTTTTGAAGTTTAGACCAAATAAGGTAACCATTTTTTAGGTCTTTGCTCAATTCCTTCCGGATTGATTAACGAACCTTTCTAATATTTTTAGTTTGACCCTAATGCTGATGAAAAAACTTCTTAGGCACCTCGCAAAACCTTCTCACGTCTTCTGCTTTTTCTTCTTTGCTGCAGGAAACAAAACATTGTTTAAAATCAGTCGGTATCCGGCAGAGTTGGGGTGTAGGTTTAAGTCGGTTGGTTCTTCACCTACCTGATGTTGATAGTCTTCCGGGTCGTGTCCGCCATAAAATGTCCAGAAGCCTTTTCCAAATATGCCGTGAATGTATTTCGTTTCTTTAATGTCTTTGTTCTCGCCCATGATTACCACATCCGGTTTTATCAGTCCTGATTTGAATCCGGTAGTTTGGCCAAAAAATCCTTTGATAACACGTGTGTGGTTTTGTGTGAGCATGGTGGGTACAGGATCCCATTTGGCCGAAAATTCAAAGAGGGAAAAATAGTCATTGTCCTGCCGAAGTCCGCGCTCGGAGGGGTGATTGTCAATGTCGGAAAATTCATATTGTAAGGGGTCGCGCACCAAATGAAAATCAGTGAAGGCAAATGTATTGGCGAAATTAAGTTTTTGCTGTGCGTTAGGATCTGCCGGGTCGCCATCGTACATGCGTTCACAAATATCAAGGCCATCCGCTGCTAGGGCAATGTCATAACTGTCGGTGGCGGAACACATGGCAAACATAAATCCTCCCCCGGATACAAACTCTTTTATTTTCAAGGCAACGGCCAATTTCAATTGTGATACTTTGCTAAAGCCATGTTTCTTGGCCATGTCTTCGGCTTCCTTTTGTTGTTCAATGTACCAGGGCATGTTGCGATAGGAGCCGTAGAACTTTCCATATTGACCCGTGAAATCTTCATGGTGAAGGTGCAGCCAGTCATACTTGGGAAGCAAGCCAGTCAATACTTCGTCATCAAAAATTACATCATAGGGAATCTCAGCATAGGAAAGCACCAACGTAACCGCATCGTCCCATGGTTGTTTGCTCTTGGGCGTGTACACGGCAATTTTTGGATACTTCTCCAGCTTCATCACATCGTAGTTGAGCGCAGGGCTGGCAATTTCCGAAAGGATCTGGTTGGCCTGTGCATCGGATATGACTTCGAACGATACACCTCTCACAACCAATTCATTTTGAATGGCCGGATGATAGGTGCACATGAAACTACCACCTCTGTAATTTAAGAGCCAGTCCACTTCCGTTTCTGTTCTCAGTATCCAATAGGTAATACCGTATGCTTTAAGGTGGTTGGTTTGTTTTTCATCCATAGGTATGAAAATGGAATTGGCAAAGGCAACCTTACACGAAAATAAAATGAAGAACAAAATGAACCCTCTCATCGTACACACTTTTGTCAGAAAATCAATTTTAAAACTACCCAAATGCCTTCATATTACGGTTCAAAAGTATCTATTTTTAAAAATAGGTCCGACAGGTGGATAAATAGCTGCAATTACGTGTAACATTATGCTTTGTTTGGCAACTTATAGAGTTAGGGAGAGGCTAAGAAAAAGTACAAGGTTGGAGGTACGAGGGAGAGAAAAGTTCGAGGTCAGAGGTAAGAAGTATAAAAGTAAATAACTATTAATAACGAATGGCACCGATACGTGAGAGGTATAATAAGTGCTAACTTCATCCCTTTTGGATGCGAACGAAAATGGATGGAGCCAAAAGTCACCACACCGGAATGGATTTTAAATCTTTTAAAGTTTATGTGGCAACAATTTTAAAAATAATAAACAGATGAATTTTTTTGAAAATATCCGCGAAGGCCTTCGATCCATTCAAGCCAACTTATTACGATCTGTATTGACGGCGCTCATCGTGGCCATAGGTATAACATCTCTCGTAGGCATTCTTACGGCGGTAGATGGTATAGAGCAATCTGTAACAGCAAGCCTTTCATCGCTGGGTCTCAATACCTTTGATATTACATCTAAAAGAAACCGTGGTGCCAATAGACAAGGCGTAGAAGAAAAGCGATATCCGCAACTTAAGTTTGGTGAGGTAGAGCGGTTTGTGAAACGCTACGATGTGAATGCCAGTGTAAGTCTCTTCGCCTATGTAACGTATGCTGCAGAGGTGAAACATCTTTCTAAAAAGAGCCAGCCTAATGTAACCATCGCCGGAGTAAATGAAGAATACCTTGCCATCAAAGCATTAGAGATTGAAGAGGGCAGGAATTTTTCTATGGTAGAAATTGAAAGGGGTGTGCCGGTTGTTATTCTTGGAAATAAAGTAGCAGAAACAATCTATGGCAATAAGGAAAAGAAAATGGGCTCCACTGTCACCTTCCTGGGAGCGCAATTCAAAGTGATTGGTGTCTTGATAAAAAAGGGACAATTGGCGGAAGATAATTTTGATAACATGGTCTTCGTTCCCCTTCGCCTGGGCAATCAATTGGCGGACGGAAATTCATTGCGTTATAACATTACCGTGGGTGTAGATCGCCCTGATAAGTTTGATTATGCAATGGGTGAAGCAACGGGATTGATGCGCAAAATTCGCCAGGATAGAATTGGTGATGACAATTCATTTCAAATAGGAAAAAGTGAAACGTTGGCAGAAAATTTGAAAAGCATCACATCAGGACTTTATTGGGGCGGGTTCGGTGTGGGGTTTGTTACGTTGCTTGGCGCGTCCATTGCCCTGATGAATATTATGCTTGTGTCGGTGACAGAGCGTACGCGTGAGGTAGGTGTTCGCAAAGCCCTTGGCGCAACACCTTTGCGCATCCGTCAGCAGTTTGTTATTGAAGCTATTGTGGTTTGTATTTTAGGAGGTATTACGGGTGTTATACTCGGTATCCTCATTGGTAATCTCCTCGCGTCACTCATGGGTGTTACAGATTTTGTGATACCTTGGTTATGGGTTTTTATTGGATTTGTGGTGTGTATTTTTGTGGGCCTCATATCGGGTTACTATCCTGCCCATAAAGCTTCCAAACTTGATCCTATTGATTCCCTTAGATTTGAATAACCTATCATTGCGTAATGCATACCGTCATGGAAGATATTGGATCAAGAGAAGATGTGAAGTTGCTGGTAGACTCTTTTTATAAAAAAGCAACAGGTGATGAATTACTTGGCCCTGTATTCGCGCATGTAGATTGGCAGCACCACTTGCCCATCATGTATAATTTCTGGTCGTCCATTTTGTTGGGAGATCAATCGTATCGGGGAAATCCACTATTGAAGCACATGCCGTTAGAAATAAATTCCTCCCACTTTGATCGTTGGCTTCACTTATTTTCAGAAACCGTAGACGAGCATTTCAAAGGGACTTGTGCAGAGGAGGCAAAGAATCGCGCTTCAAATGTTGCGAACTTATTCCAACACAAGATGGGGTTGGTTAAGTGATGGGGTTCCCCAAACTATACACAGCTGTTTGATATCCAAACGTTAGAAAGGTAAAAAAAAATACATTTTTGGATGAATCCCCAAACAGGCAATTAATTGTTCAATAATCCCCAATCCTTATCGTTGACTTAAGTTCCGCTTGCATCCTCTCTTTTTTGGAGAGGACTGGAGGTGAGGCCATAAAAAAAGCTTAAGTCAAATCCCCTATACACACTTCTTTTACCGCAAACGTAATTGGATTTGATATTCAGTTATTCTATGGATACATTGAGGGGATTTTTGAAAAAATGAAATAGAAATTATGGAACACAATTCGAGACGCAGTGCGCTGAAGAAAATTGCTGGTAGTACCGCAGTAGCAATGGGCGGAATTTCGCTGGCCACACGATTGGAAGCTGCAGAAGCAGCGGTAAGCAATGATTTGAAAGGTAAAGTCAATCACTCTGCCTGCAGATGGTGCTATAATGACATAGAGTTGGAAGATTTATGTAAAGCAGCAAACAAGATCGGACTTAAATCCATTGAACTAACAGGCCCTGAAGAGTGGCCGTTGCTCAAAAAATATGGTCTGACATCTGCCATGCCCTGGGGTGCAGGCAAAGGAATCTCCGAAGGGTTTAACGATTTGAAGTACCATGATGAACTGGTAAAAAGTTATGAAGAGGTTATACCCCTGGCAGCAAAGGCTGGATTAACGCAGATCATTTGCTTCTCAGGAAACCGAAACGGCATCAGCGATGAACAGGGAATTGAAAATTGTGCTAAGGGATTGAAACGGTTAATGCCCATTGCCGAAAAACATAAAGTGACGATGTCGATGGAGTTGTTAAACAGCAAGGTCAACCACAAGGACTATCAATGTGACCATACCGAGTGGGGTGTTGAGCTTTGCAAGGCCGTTGGTTCAGATAAATTCAAATTGCTTTATGATATTTATCACATGCAGATTATGGAAGGTGATGTGATTGCCACCATTACAAAATATCATCCTTACATTTCGCATTATCACACCGGTGGTGTACCGGGCAGAAATGAAATTGATGAAACGCAGGAACTTTATTATCCAGCCATCATCAACGCCATTTTAAAGACAGGATACAAAGGATTTATTGGACAAGAATTTATTCCTAAGCGAACGGATAAAATCGCATCGCTTCAACAAGGTGTGCAAATATGTGACGTGTAACTTTTGTTGATGCTAAAAAAAAGAAGATCCTCATTTCCGGATCTTCTTTTTTTTAAATGTTATTTTTTTTAATGGACTTACTTCCTTTCTAATTCAAATCGTGTCTTAGTTTTACCATTAAACCTTCTGAGTGTTTGTGGTTTCCCGCTTTCAACAATTCCTTTTTATAATGCCCATCCAGTGTAAGAGAATTTTTTTTTCAATGAATGGGCAGCGTAAAAAGTATCCGTTTGATGCCTCAGTTATTTGTGGATACGAATAAGGAATTGGTTTTAGTGGTGGTTTGGAGCATGAGGATAATGAACGAATTGATTTTAGCGATAACATTGATAAGTTTAATTGCCCGGTCAGGGTTTTAATAGCGGTTGAAAATCCATAAATTTGAAATCGTAGAAGCGATGAAAACAGCCCAGTGATGTTGAAGATAGACGGACTCAAGCAATTGAAAATAGATGGTGATTCACGGATGCCCAAGTATCGGCAGATCGTGAATTCTATTATGGAAGAAATTGAAAAGGGTCACTTGAAAGTGGGTCAGCGCATTCCTTCCATAAATGAAATAAGTGAGGAATACTACCTCTCGCGAGATACCGTGGAGAAGGCTTACAACCATTTAAAAGAATTGAAAATTATTGTGTCCGCCAAAGGCAAGGGATACTACGTGGCTCGCACGGTGGAGTCTTCCAAACTCAAGGTGTTGTTCATGTTGAACAAGCTTAGCTCTTACAAATTGCAGGTCTACAATTCCTTTGTCAACAGTTTGGGAAACGAGGCTGCCATTGATCTTCAACTTTACCACTGCGACTCACGCATCTTCCTGAATATAATGGAAGAGAAGAAAGGCGCATTTGATTATTATGTAGTCATGCCGCACTTTAAAGATGACAGCCTCGTGCATAAGAGCATGACGAAGGAAGTTTTCGGTTCCTTGAAGAGCATAGCCGAAGACAAACTCATTTTATTGGATAATACCATCCCTGAACTTAAAGGCGTAAGCTCTGTTTATCAGGATTTTAAAATGGATATTTATGAGGCCTTGAATGAAGGCGTTGAACTGCTAAGGAAGTATGAGAAATTGATTTTAGTATTTCCACGTAAGTCTGTTTATCCATTCCCCATGCGTATTCTTCATGGCTTTCAAAAATTTTGTACTGATCAGAATTTTAAATTCGAGGTACTGGATGAGATTTATCAAGACATGGATCTTCTGGAGCATGATGCTTATATTATTGTTGAAGAGCATGACCTTGTCTCGCTGGTGAAGCAGGCACGTGACAAAAACTATCAGTTGGGAAAAGACATTGGTGTGATTTCCTATAACGACACACCGTTAAAAGACCTACTGGGGATAACCGTTATCTCTACTGACTTTAAAGCGATGGGTGAGACCGCGGCTTATATGATACAATCAAAAAAGAAAGAAGTAGTAAAAAACGCCTTCCGGTTTATTAATAGGAATTCTGTTTAATGCCTTGCTGATTTTTTATTCTGGAGGGGAAGTAATTATTTTGTGCGATTATTTTCTATTTTGGTAACCGTTTATAACACTTTTGCTATGACTAAATATTTACTTCTGTTTTGTCTATTTTGCTATGCTGTTCCAGCAACCGCCCAGGATTCATTAGTAAATTTCAAGGAACTCCGATACAATTCAGATTTTGAACGCGATATATTCAAGGCGTACTATGGTGATCATTCCACGGATATGTTTAAGCTACTATTGGCCAATGGTATGAAAGGTGATATCGCCTTTGCAAATAATTCTTTTGCTAAATACGAATCAGAATTGACAGCGCTGGAAAGTATAAAAATGAAGGAGAAAAAGAATGAAAAGAAAATAAAATCCATTTACGATTATATTCATAAAGTATTTCTAAAGAAGTATGAGGAGAAAAACCATTTCGAAGAGATTTTTCAAAACGGATATTATAACTGCGTTTCAGCCACGGCCTTATATGCACTGTATTTTGATCGTTTACATATTCCTTATGAGATTAAGGAACTGCCAACACACGTTTACCTGGTTGCTTTTCCAAGGGAAGATCAAATTAAGGTAGAGACAACATCTCCCCTTAATGGAATTCAAAGTATTGACCCAAATTTTAAAACGGGATTTGTTAAAATGTTAAAAAACCAAAAAATGGTTAGCGCTCAGGAGTATGCCTCGCAGAGTACAGATGCGTTATTTGAAAAATTTTATTTTGGAAAAAATCAAAACATCTCCCTTGAGCAGTTGGTCGGTATTCAATATGTCAATGATGCCATTTACAAGTATGAAGATGAAAAATTTGAAGACGCCTATATTCAAATTGAAAAGGGGTACTTCCTTTTTCCTGGCGATAGATCTGGCTACTTACTGGTAACGATGGGTGCTGCTGCCATTGAAGAGCACAAAGAGCGGGATTCAATTCAGGCTTGCATGCTGGGCAGAATGTCGCGGTATAAAAAATACGGAATTGATGAGGATATGATCAAGGGAACATTTCATCAGGTAATTCAAGAGCTCTTGTTTTCAAACACCAGAAAAGAGCAACTTAAAAATTACTATGAGGTGCTTATGAATGCTATAAACAATCAAAATTTAAAAGCTGAGTTGGACTATTTATATCAATTTGAAAATGGGCGATTTGCTTTTAACCAGGCACGATACAAAGAAGCCAGGCAATTCTTTGAGCGTGCCATTCAACTAAAGCCTAATAATGCAGATGCCAGCTCCGCCCTAATTGCCGTTGTGGGAAGGACGTTAAGTATTGAAACAAATAATCTGGAAGCTATACGCGAGTTGGAGAAGTATTCTGAAATGTATCCCAGCCTGCACGAAAATAATGTGTTTAATACCATGTTAAGCACGGTTTATATTGTTCAGTATGGAATGTCGTATGAGTCAAATAAACCACTGGATGGAGAAAAGTATCGTAATCTTTTTGAAGAGCACCGAAAGAAGTACCCGGATATCGAAATACAAAGCAACATCATCGGAACTTCCTATGGCATTGCGGCCGTTTATTACTACCGTAAGGGCCAGACAGCGAAGGCTCGCACTATTATTGACAAAGGCCTTTCTTACGCGCCCAATAACCATGAGCTTCTCATCCGTAAGGAAATGATAAAGTGAGTTAATATCTGTTTTCGATAGCAACGTTATATTTTCGTTGCGTTATAAAATAGTTTCCTTGTAGGGTCTTTACTTTGGCAACGATGTTTATCTGATCCATTACAAATCCACCGCTTGGCAACATATATTTAATTTCCCCCGTGCCCTTCTTTTTACCTTCAAAGATATTTCCCATAAAATTGCTCAGACAGTCACCCGGCAAAAGCTCACCTCTGTAGTACTCAACTTGCTTCGATCCATCAGACATTGATATTTCCAAAATGTATCGGCCGTCTTTTAAAATGGTATCAATGGGTTTAACTACAATGGTTGGGTACTTTTTTCTTGGCTCTCCACTTACAAGATATTCTTTAAGGCCAACACAAGGATTGTCATCCTTATACGGTATTTCCGCGGTCAGTTTTCCATTGCTCTTATATCGCTTTTCAATTCCGGTCTGTTTACCTTCTTCGTAGGTTAATTCTTTAAAGACAAGGCCAGTTTCATAGTACCTTGTTAAGGTCCCATGCTTCAGATCATCGACATAGTCGATTTCCATGCTTACTTTTCCATTTTTAAAATATTCTTTTGCCCGCCCGTTCTTTTTACCACCTTTCATTGTGATCTCTTTTTGAGTCGTGCCATCGGGGTAAGTCGATTTTATTACTCCGTCCTTTGTGGGTGACTTTTGTTTTGCTGTCTTATCGGTTTTTTTTGACTCGCAGTTGGTGAATAAAAGAATTGTTAGGATTAATACATATCGCATATAACACATCGTTTATTGTAGCGGGTAAAAATACAATTTTTGTAACATTCAAAAAAAAATAAAACATTTAGTGAATGGCATGCATAAAATCATGATCTTGTTCGCATACTTTTATATACGTAGCAGATGGAAAACATTAAGCACCAACAAAATGCTAAAGGCGGATCATTCCATTATGAGCTCGATGGAAAAAAATTGGCTGAGATGGTGTACACCATGGATGGTGAAACGAAAATGATTATCGATCATACTGAAGTGGATAATTCATTGCGTGGCAAAGGGGTAGGCACACATCTGTTGGCTGAATTGGTTAATTATGTCAGGCAGGCGCGAATGAAAGTAGTTCCCTTGTGTGCCTTTGCAAAGGCTATTTTTCTAAAAACAAAAGAGTGGCAAGATGTATTGGATTAATTATTTTTTTTAAATGAAGAGAATTCAAACTAAAAACCTTGGCTTGTGGAAATTTGATGGACTCGAAAAGGAATCTGCTATTCAACATTTTGTAACAGACCGTAACTCAAGCGCAGCAGAAAAGGAATATACATTGAGTTACTCAAGCGTGCCCGATCGAAATGAGATACGACATAATCGCTCGCTGCTGGCCACTGCCATGGAAATTCCAGAAGCAAAACTTTTCTTCCCTTCACAGGTTCACAAAACACGAATCGTAAATGTCACCAGAAGTACTACGGTAGAGGAAGTAAATGAAACCGATGCACTTCTTACCAATGAACCTGGAATATGCATTGCCGTTATGTCTGCGGATTGTGTGCCCATACTTTTGTATGACAAGAAAAATAAAGTGGTGGCAGCCGTACACTCCGGATGGCGCGGCACAGTAGCGAAAATAACCACGAAGACATTGCTACAAATGCAGATCAACTTCGGCACACATGGCGAGGATGTGCTGGTAGGTATCGGTCCATCCGTTTGTCAGGATTCGTATGAAGTGGGTGAAGAAGTTATTGATGAAGTTGATCTTGCCTTTGGTAAGAAGGCGAATGTGATGATTCGGAAGGGATCGCAAAAGGCAATGCTTAATTTATGGGAGGCCAATCGCATCCAACTACTGGACTTTGGTGTGATGCCTGAAAACATTGAATTGGCAAACTTATGTACGGTAAAAAATAATAAAGATTTCTTTTCAGCAAGGCAAGGAGATAGTGGAAGATTTTGCGCCGGGATAATGTTAAAAACCGAAGTAATTTAAATTTAATCTGACTGTTGGGTTAAACCGAATGCCCTTCTTGATTTAATGCTTTGACATCTGCCACTATTTTTATCTTCGTTGGGTGACTCAGTTTAAAATCAGTCTTATGGTTGTTGATTTTTAATTGACGATTGACATATCCCTTCGTGTATTCTTTCACGCGTGCTTCAAATTCAATTGCAACACCTTTGGTAAAAGATAGTTGATCAAAAGCCTTCATGTAGGTAAACCAAACATGATCTGCTACCACAGCATTGGTTTCGATATCAACAATGTTTTTTAATAAGATGGTGTCTTCCGAATATCCTTTAAAGTTTTTTTTCTTACCGATTCGGTCAAACACGGCCCTGAATTTTTTGCGTTTTCCTTTCTCGGCCTCAAGCTTTTTTCTCATAGGGCAATATAGATCATTCCTCTTACGATCAACAGTACAGGTTATCCAACAGTTGAAGGATCAAACAACAATGGAAAATACTGACCTTCCATTTTTTTACCTGCGTCAATAACCGGAACGCCTTTCAAAAGTTCTTCCTGGGAATCGGATCGTGTGCCATCAGCAAAAACATTAAGAACAAACGCTCTTCGCGGACGTTCTGATCTATTTTCATACGAACCGTGTACCATCAACGGATGGTGGAAACTTCCATGCCCTTTTGCCATTTCAATGGGAACCTTGGAAGCGAATTGTTTTTTCTGATCTTCCGTAAGAAATTTATCGAGTCCATCCATCGTGCCTGCCAGACTCGTACGATCGAGCAAACTCCACTGATGACTTTTCGGAATGTAATGCAAGCAACCATTCTCTGTTGAAGAATCATCAAGCCCTACCCAGCAGGTAAGGTGCTGCATAGGTGAGGTACGCGTCCAATAGCTATAGTCTTGATGCCAGGCCACAACGCCACCGTGCTTAGCAGGCTTGCAAAACAATTGATCATGCCAGAAGCGCACGGCTTTGTTGCCAAGTAGTTGTGATGCTACCACAACAAATCTTGGGTTCCATAATACATCATGAAAACCTTCAGTGATACGCCAGTGTCCAAGCGAGTGGAACAACACATTGTTTTCATCACCCGATTCGTTGGAATGGTATTCATAAAACAAATGGTTGCCGGGATGTTTGGGATCAATGATTTCGGCCAACTCATTATTCAGTTTATCAACCTGCCAATCTTCTAAAATCTTTACATTATGCAGGTAGCCATTTTCATGGAAGAATTTTACTTGCTCGTCAGACAATTTATATTTTTCCCATGCTTCCTGTGCCGAAAGTTTGGGGAACATGTCGCTGATGAGTTGGTGATGGTTTGATAGATCGCTTGATGTAGTCATGAATAATTAATTTAACAGCTGCGAGTTTCTAGCTGCGAGCTACGAGTTGGGTGTGGGGGTGAGTTAGAAGTGTGAAGTACAAAGAAAGGTGATACAAAACCTGCGTTCTTCTTTTATTTTGATAGATTAAGTGTCTATTTTGTCATGAAACTATTAGATAGTACCGTTTGTAGGGTAAAATAAGAACTTAATGAGTCCATCACTCGAACATATACCCAAAAATAAAGGCGAAAGCATTGTGGCTTTTGAGTATGAACTGAAGAGCTTTGATGCGCCATGGCATTTCCATCCGCAGCTTGAATTGACGTACATTAAAAAGAGTAATGGCATTCGCTATGTTGGCAATCACATCTCCACATTTGCTGAAGATGACCTTGTGTTGATTGGCCCGGCGTTACCACATTACTGGAAGAATAGTAAATCGTACCATAAAGGTGCCCTGGCATTGGTAGTTCAATGGGATCAACATGTATTGGGCAACGTTTCGGAGTTTGATGTGATTCATAAATTGATGGTGCGTGCAAAACGCGGAATACATTTCTCACCAACGGTAGCCCAACGTGTGCTGCCACAAATGGAAAAGGTTGTTCAGTCACATGGAGTAGAACGTTACTTAAAATTTATTCAGTTGCTCCATGACTTGTCGTTGGAAAAAGATTTCAACATTCTTTCTTCGGATGATTTTATCATGCAAGCCTCCCATGACTCGGCACACCGCATTCAAATTATTTATGAATATGTAATGGAAAAATTTTCTTCGCGCATTACCCTGGCAGAAGTTGCCGATAAAGTTCACATGACAGAAGAGTCGTTCTCACGCTTTTTCAGTAAGACCATGCAGAAACCTTTCTTCGCGTACCTAAATGAATACCGTATAAATGTTGCAGCCAAAATGTTGTTGGAGTCTGATTTGTCCATCACACAGATAGCGTTCGCGTCTGGTTATGAAAGCCTTCCGTTTTTTTACAAACAGTTTAGAAAGTATAAAAATATTTCCCCGAAGGTATTTTGCTCCAAATTTAAAGTGCCTTGAGAGGTGCTTGTATTTTATCGGCCGTATGTACTTTTTCTTTCACGTAGGTGAAGGGCCTTGTGATAGATAATTGGAAAGACCAGTAGTGTGAAAATAGTAGCAGTCACCAATCCGCCAATGATCACAACGGCTAGGGGCTTTTGACTTTCCGAGCCAATGCCCTTACTAATGGCAGCGGGCAATAATCCAATGGCGGCCATGAGGGCAGTCATCACCACCGGCCGTGTTCTCACTTTTACTGAATTGATGATGGCTTGATTTAAGTCGGTCACTGTTTTTGCTTGCTTGTGAAATTCTGAAATGAGAATGACTCCATTCTGAACACAGATGCCAAACAAGGCAATGAATCCAACGCCTGCAGATATTCCAAAATTAATACCTGTAATGTGTAGTGCCAGGATGCCGCCTATGAGGGCGAAGGGAACATTGATTAAAACGTATCCGGCATCTTTTGCATTTCCAAACATGATAAATAGCAATACGAAAATCAAAATGAGGCTTAGCGGGACGACTTGTCCCAGACGCTTGGTGGCACGTACCTGGTTTTCAAATTCCCCTGTCCAGCCGATGGAATAGCCTGCTGGAAGTTTTACATGTTGCTTCACTTTAGCTTGCGCTTCTGCAATGGTGCTACCGAGATCACGTTCACGCACAGAAAATTTCACACCAATAAATCGTCTGGTATCGTTTCGATAAATAAATGCAGGGCCTGTGATTTGCCTGATGGTGGCAACTTCTTTCAATGGAATACGTCCTCCGGAAATGGTGGGGATACGCAACATTAAAATATCATCTTCATTCTTGCGGTATTCTTTATCATAGCGGATTCGGATGTCGAATTTTTTATCACCTTCATATTTGGTGGTAGCTGTTTTTCCACCGATAGCCATTTCAATCACAGCCTGTGCTTCGGCCTTCGTTACACCATAGATGGCCATCTTTTCTTCATCAAGTAATACACTGATTTCGGGCTGGCCGATGTTGCGCAAAATCCCAACATCTTTTATGCCGGGCACATCTTTGATTTGCTCCAACACCTGATTGGCATACGCATCAAGTTGCTCAAGGTCATCACCAAAAATTTTAACTGCATTGGAGGCATTCATACCAGCTACGGCTTCCGCTACATTGTCTATAATGGGCTGTGAGTAATTGTAATTTATTCCTTGGTAATTTTTTAAGCGTTTATCCATCTCTTCAATGAGATCATCCAGTGCGATGGGGCGCGTCCATTCTTCTTTAGGTTTTAAGTTGACCTGCATTTGCACATAATAAAATCCACTAGGGTCTGTTCCATCATTACTGCGACCGGTTTGCGATAATACACCGTTCACTTCGGGAAATGACATAAGTTCTTTCCGTAATACTTTTACCATACCTACTGTACTGTTTAACGAATAACTCATCGGCATTTTTGCTTCCACCCATAAGGCACCTTCGTTTAGCTGCGGCAAAAATTCAGAACCCAACCAACGCGCTGAAAAAACAGTAAGGCCAAAGACAACAAAGGCAATGATGAGCGTGAGCTTTTTTCGTGCAAATGTCCAGTTAAAACATTTTTCAATCCCATGGTTAATGGTTCGGGTGAAAAAGTTATTTTTTTCCTTAACATTTTTATTTAACATCATCGAACTTAGTACTGGCACCAGTGTAAGTGTAAACAAGAGTGCTCCCAATAATGCAAAACCAAGGGTATACGCTAGGGGTGAAAACATTTTACCTTCTACCTTTTCAAAAGAAAAGATGGGTAGGAGTGCAGAGATTATAATGAGCTTTGAAAAAAATATGGCTTTCCCTAATTGTGTTCCGGTAGTTTTGATCAGGCCCATTTTAGCCAGACGGTTAAATTTTTCCATCCCTACCTGATGTGCTTTTTGATCCAGGGCGACAAACAGTCCTTCCACCATTACCACCGCGCCGTCAATGATAATTCCAAAATCAATAGCACCTAGTGAGAGGAGATTGGCACTCATGCCTTTTAGTTTCAATAGGAAAAAGGCAAAAAGCAACGACAGTGGAATGATCACAGACACGATAACGGTTGTGCGCCAGTCGGCCATAAAGAGAAATACAATTACCGTTACCAACACGATTCCTTCCACTAAATTGTGCATCACCGTTTTGGTGCAATAGGCCATCAGGTTGTCACGATCGTAAAACGTTTCCATGTGTACGTCCGATGGGAGAATGGATGTATTCAGTTCGTTGATTTTGTCCTTCACGCGTGCCAGCACTTCACTCGGGTTCTCACCTTTGCGCATCACCACTATTCCTTCCACTACATCATCATAGTTGTTTAGCCCTACTTGCCCTACGCGTGGCATGCTGCCTTCTTGCACGGTTGCTACATTTTTTACCAGTAGGGGATTGCCATTAAAGATATCGACAATCGTATTTTCAATATCAGATTTAGACTCGAGCAGTCCGATGCCTCTCACTACGTAAGCTTGCCCGTTTTTTTCAATAACATCTCCACCCACATTTAAGTTGGACTTGCTCACGGCCTCATATAATTCGATAGACGTGAGATTATATTGCTGAAGTTTTAAAGGATCAACCGATATTTCATAGATTTTTTCCTGACCGCCAAAGGCTACAACATCTGCCACGCCAGGAACCGCGCGCAGTTGCCTGTCGATCATCCAGTTTTGGATGGTGAGCAGATCGCGTGTATCACGTGTTTTGCTTTTTAGTATATACCGGAATATTTCCCCGGTGGGCCCGTATGGTGGTTGCACATCCGGATCAATTCCTTCGGGCAGTTGAACATTGCGAAGTTGATTGTTTACTTGCTGCCGGGCAAAGAAATCTTCCACATCATCGTCAAAAATTACTTTGATGACTGAAAGCCCAAACATGGTGATACTACGCACATTGGTTTTTCGTTGCACGCTGTTCATGGCAATTTCTATGGGCGTGGTAACGAAACGCTCCACTTCTTCCGCACTTCTCCCATTCCATTCGGTGACAATAATTATTTGTGTATTCGTCACATCAGGAAAAGCTTCAATGGGTATTTGGATGTAACTGACAACACCGGCAATGACGAGCAACCCTACCCAAAAAAATGTGAAGAATTTATTTTTTAAGGAGAAGGACAGAATGCTTTTGATGAACTTGTTCATGAAGTATTAATCGTTTAGCGCATCGTAGATTAATAAACCATTTTTGGAAATGACGGTTTCCCCTTCCTTGATTCCACTCTCGATGTAGGTGGTATTGCCCAATTGCCGATAGACCATTACTTGCCGCGTTTCAATATTATTTTTGTCACGAAACACCATGACCCAATACTTGCTTTTATCGAAGATGATAGCCGTTGATGGCACTGCGGTCATTTGTCTATTTTCTGAGTAATGCACACTCACTGTACAGTTCATTTCCGGTTTTAATTTGAAATCGCTGTTCGGAATTTTTACTCGCGCCTTCACAGATCGGGTCTCCGGATCGATGGCATTGAATACTTTGTCAATTTTCCCTTTGTAAATATCATTGTCAAAGGCGAGGGTTTTTATTTCAGCTTCGTACCCCACTTGTATTTTTGAAATGTCGCTTTCGTTTACATTGGCCAATGCCCACACCTCATCAATCTCTGCAATGGCAAAGAGTGGCTCTGACATATCAGACGGAAGTTGTTCGTTTTGATTGATCCGCTTGGTAATAACAAACCCACTGATAGGCGCCACCACATTATAAAGTGACCCGCTTTTTAAGTTGTAAATTTTGTAGATATCATTAATGCGGTTTAGTTCGGCCTTTGCATTTTCCAATTCTTTCTCTGCTACCGTAACATCTTTTTCAGAATTTAACTTTCCCGAAAAAAGATCGTTTGCTACCTGAAGGTTTTTCTCGGCAATGGCTACCCCATTGATGGCATCTAATTTTTCTTTTTGAAACTGTGCCACTTCGCTACTTTGAATGGTTGCCATTACCTGGCCTTGTTTCACATAATCACCCAGCTCAATATTTATGGACGTAACCACACCACCGACAACGGGATAAACCTGTGCCATCTTATTGTTGTCAGCCGTAATTTTTCCAAAAAGCCTGATCTCATTCATTACCGTATCAAGTTTTGCTTTTTTAAATTCGCAGCGAGCCATCGTGGTATCGCTCATGGAAAAGGCTATGCCAGTTTCTACAGGCGGTTCTTTCTGACATGCCAACAGCAACAGGGATCCAATCATGGAGATTAGTACGGAGTATGGTATGGCTTTTTTTATCATCTTAATAAATATCTTTTCCTATGGATAAATTCAATAGTTCAGCAGTATTGACAAGTTGTGTTTTTATACGCGCCAGTTCAGACAGCACTTCATTGTAGGATTCAAAAAAATCCACGAACTCAATCAAGGACACATTTCTTTTTTGAAAATTATCTGACATGCCACGTACCGTAGTTTCAAAATCTGAGTTATAGAGGTTCATCGCCTTTCGATATTCAGAAACGGTCTGGGTATATAAGGCGTAATTATTTTGAAGTACACTTAGCGTTTCGTGTTCAAGGGCTTCCTGTAAATACTCCGATTCTTTTAAATGAAATTCTGAAGATTTAATGTTGCCTTGGTTTCGGTTCCACAAGGGGAGTGGAATGGAGATGCCAGCATTTAATTGATTCGCGAAAGCACCACCGCGTTGATCATATGATGTAAATAAATTGATATCCGGTATTGCCAGATGTTTTTGGTATTGAATAAACTGCTTGGCTAATAGGGTGTTCTGTCTATAGAGCCGTAGCTCAGGGTGGTTGGCTATCGCTTCTGCCTGCAATTCTTCGAGGGGAACGTCTTTGATATAGCCCTCAATGTCACGATCTGTAAAACGAAAGGCAACTATACTTTGTGTTTCTAAAAGGACTTGTACATTGCTCTGTGCTTCCAGATAGCCGTGTAGTAATTCCGCCCGGTCATTGTTCAGGTTTAAGTAAACACCTTTCAACCGCACCAGGTCTTTCAAAGGGATGTTGCCTTTGTTCACTTGTATTTCATAAGCTGACATAATGGTGTCAAGAAGGGCCAGCTGTGCATTGTATTTTTGCAACAGCACTTGTTGCTGCCCAATGGTGGCAAGTTGACCATGAAGTTTGAATTTTAACTGGCGTGTTAAGTTTTGAAATTCTAACTCGGCAATGGTGACATTTGTCTTTGCCATTTCAATCTGTGATTTTCGTTTGCCTCCCAGCAGGATCAGTTGGTCTAATTGAAAACCTTTCTGTCCGGTAGAGCCCACATGAAATATTTTGTTGTTTTGGGGATCGTACGCATTCACATCAGCTGTAAAGACAGGATTGGGAAACAACCTCGCTTGAATGATCTGCGCTTTTTGCGCCTCTATATTCATGGAGGAAGCGAGCAGGTAAAAATTATGGGAGATGAACAAGCTGTCAGCCTGACGTATCGATACACGTAAGGTATCTGTTGCTGCATGCAGGTGTAATGTGCTCAGCGCAATACCCATGCATAGAATTGATTTTGTTAAACTCAACAT